>JACQUH010000343.1 GCA_016210375.1 Chloroflexota bacterium | reverse complement strand
GGATTGGGGTCCGGCCCCACGTCCCTGAGGCCAAACCAGGCGAGGCCTCCGATGAAGTGGCCATTGTCAGGGCCAAAGGCCAGGGTGTAGCCCCACAGCACCCACACCACGCTGATGAGGGCGACAGTGATCAGGCTATGCATGATGGTAGCCAGGGCGTTCGTGCGCCCCACAAGCCCCCCGGAGAAGAAAGCCAGCCCCGGCGTCATCAGCAACACCAGCGCCGATGATGTCAGGAGCCACGCCGTATCCCCGCTGTCCATGGAGACACCTCCTGCTGTTGTGTTAACTTCGGCATTATAGTGGGGGTGTCCCCAAAACGAAAGCGACGCAGGGTAAATACCCTGCGTCGCTTCACGCCTGCTTTTCCGTTGTGGATCAGTCGCGCTTCTTGAGGAGCTTGCTAGGAAGGACTACCCACATTGCGAAGAGGCCGACGAAGGCGATGCCGCCGAGAACCAGTTCCATCTACTTCTTACCTCGCTTGCAGTTTGCGTTGCTGTCTGGTACCTATGATGCCTGGGCCGTGTTACACGGGTGTTTCCTGAGTGTTACGCAAGTGTTACGGTGCGCCCCTCTACCGGGCGGCCCCAGGCGCGCCGGCTGCCCCGGTGAGACCCGGGTAGGCCTCTATGCCGTGCTCCGGAACATCCAGGCCCTCCATCTCCTCTTCTCGGGAGGCCCGTAGCCCCATGGTCTTCTTCAGGGCGAAGAAGAGGATGAAGCCGGTGCCCAGACCCCAGGCGGTCACGGCTGCCATGTCAATGAGCTGGAGCACGATTTGCCCCGTCTCGCCCTTGATGAGGCCAGAGACGCCGAGGTAGGTGCCATCGACGAAGATGCCCACGGCCAACAGGCCCCATAGCCCTCCCGCAGCATGGACGCCAAACGCTCCCACCACGTCGTCAATCTTGAGCGTCTTCTCCACGAAGGCCGCTCCCGCCTGCTGCACCAGGGGCGCAATGGCGCCAATGACCACCGCCGCCCAGGGGGCCACGAAGGCGCAGGGGGCCGTGATGGCCACAAGGCCCGCGAGAGCGCCGTTGCAGGCAGCGATAATGTCGGCCTTGCCCGTGCGGGCGATGCTCAGGTACAGGGCCACCACCGCTCCTGTGACCCCCGCCAGGAAGGTGTTGACGGCGATGACGGAGATGCGCAGGTCCGTAGCGGCCAGGGTGCTGCCCGGGTTGAACCCGAACCAGCCGAAGAAGAGGATGAAGGTGCCAGTGACCACGAAGACCAGGTTGTGGCCCTTTAGGGCGTTGGGCGTGCCGTTGGCGTTGTACTTGCCGATGCGGGGCCCTACCAGCCATGCGCCCATCAGTCCTACCGTGCCGCCGATGGTGTGGACCACGCCGGAGCCAGCGAAGTCCCTGGCGCCCACTGCGCCGCCTATCTCCAGGGTTGCCAGCCAGCCGCCGCCCCAGATCCAGTGGCCGTAAATGGGGTAAATAATGGCCCCGATGATAAAGCTATACGCAAGGTAGGCGTTGATCTTCATCCGCTCGGCCACCATGCCCGCCACGATGGTGGCGGCGGTGGCGGCGAAGACCATCTGGAAGAACCAGTTCATGATGGTCTTGACGTCGTAGGCCTCGCCGCTGAGGAAGAAGCCGCTGAAGCCAATCCAGGCGTTGCCGCTCTCCAGGCCGGAGGCAAGCTTTGAGCCGCCGAACATGAGGGCGAATCCAAAGGCCCAGAAGGAGAGCCCAGTGAGACAGAAGTCCATGAAGGACTTGGTCATGTAGTTGACGGTGTTCTTGGCGCGAAGGAGGCCAGCCCCCAGGAGGGCGAAGCCCGGCTGCATGAAAAAGACCAGGAAACCGGTCATGAGCGTCCAGGCCATGTTCACGCCGGCGTTGGGATCCGCGGCCAACGTATCCGCGCCATTGGCGTCGGCGGCCCAGGCCAGGCCAGCGGAGGCCAGGAAAATCGCCGCCCCCATAGCGAGGAACAGGCCGAACCGTACTTTGCGCTCCTGTAGTGTTTGTAACATCGTACCCTCTCCACGAAAAAGATTTGCCCGTGGCACCAAGACATCCTGTTCCCGGCGTGTTACCTGGGTGTTTCAAGCGCGTTAACAATCTGTTACAGGCGTCGCCAAGAGGCGAGCGGGGTGGTATGGCTGTGGTGTTGCATCTGCTAGACTAGAGCGATGGCGACGGTGACCTCTGGTATACTACTGCCCATAGAATCAGAAAGACGTACCATGGCGTATTCCGTAGCCTTCTGCTCCAGAGAGGACGATGCCGACGCCAGCCTCCTGCGCACCCTGAGGGATGAAGGCATCGCCTATGCCGCCGTAGCCGGACCGGAGTCGCTCTCGTTGGACTACGACGCCGCCCTCGTAGACCTGAGCGTCTCGCCCCAGGAGGCCCTGGCTCCTCTGGCGGAGCGGTGCAAGGAGCTATCGCTGCCTCTTATCTGCGCCATCTCACAGGTCCAGCTATCGCGCTACGATTATCGCTGGGGAGCCACCGACTTCATCCTGCTGCCGGCCCGCCCTGGCGAGATCAGCGCACGCCTCCGCCAGGCGACCCGGAAGAGCAACCCCCAGGGCGACGAGAAGGTGGTTCGCGCGGGGGAGTTGCGCATTGACCTTGAGCGGTACGAGGTGTTTAACCACGGGAGCCGGGTGAACCTGACCTTCAAGGAGTACCAGCTCCTCTGCCTGCTGGCCTCTAGCCCCGGGCACGTCTTCTCCAGGGAGTCCCTGCTGAACCAGATATGGGAGTACGACTACTTCGGGGGCACCCGCACGGTGGATGTGCACATCCGCCGCCTGCGCAGCAAGATAGAGGACTCTGGGCAAACCTACATTGAGACGGTGTGGAACGTAGG
>JACQUH010000329.1 GCA_016210375.1 Chloroflexota bacterium | reverse complement strand
TCCCGTGCGGGAAGGGGGAGCCAGAGGGGGTTAGGTCGGCACCCAATTGGCAGGCTATTTTGTCAACATCCATCAGGGGGCGGTGCCAAAGCGACTCTTGAGATAGTAACCAAGAGGGACCATGCTCGCCGGCTTTGAGATGGCCTCGGCCATCACGATCAGTGCCACGCCCGCCCAGGTATGGCGGGTGTTCCACCGTGTCCAGGACTGGCCCCGGTGGAGCAAGGTGTGCACTGGCGTGTGGAACGTCTCCCCGGAGCTATGGGATGTGGGCGCATCCTTCTCCTTCCGCCTCCGCGTGGCGGGCGTCAGCGTGCCTTTCTCTGTGCGCGTCATTCGCTCCGACCCGCCACACCTCGTAGCGTGGGGGTCCACCAGACTCACGGTCACCGCCGTCCGGACCTTCGTCTTTGAAGAGCGGGAGGGAGGGACTATCGTCACTGACCACAAGCGGTTTACCAGCCCTGTGCTGCCGCTCCGCCTCTTCTACCCCCGCTGGATCATCTGGCGCATGACCAAAGCATGGCTGCGGGACCTGAAGGCCGAGGCCGAACGACAGGTCGCCGGGCCATGAACCCCGTGCTCCTGGGTGTCTTCGCGCACCCGGACGACGAGACCTTCCTGGCCGGTCCCCTCCTGGCCCGGTGCGCCGCCCAGGGCGTCCGTGTTGAGGTGGCCTGTGCTACGCCTCCGGAGCCGACATCCCAGAGCCCCCAGGACTGGGACTATCGCCACCGGCAGGCCCTCCTCTGCGCCGCGCGGGCGCTGGGCGTGTCCCAGGTGCATTTCCTGGGGTATGAAGGCACACCCACGACGTCCGGAGCAGCCTATCACCTGGACCAGGTTGCCGCGTTGCCCCGGCAGGAGCTGGCGGAAGCCATCGGAATGGTCGTGACCTGCGTGGCGCCGGACGTTGTCCTCACGGACTCGCCCTACGGCGCCTACGGCCACCCGGACCACGTCGCGGTCCACCAGGCTACCATGGCCGCCTTCCACGACCATGGCAAAGGTGGGGCCAGGCTCTACTGCCTGGCCTTTCCATTGCCTCTGGTGCGCCTGAACCTACGCCTCATGTCTCTGCGAGGGATTGACTCAAGGCATTTCGGGCCGCGGGGCGACATTGACCTGGCTGCCATCGTGGCCTCCGCGCGGGAGAAGACGGCGCTTGTCCCCGTGGGCCGGTACGTCTCCTACCGGCGCGCCGCCGCCCGGTGCTACGCCGAGGACATTGCCCTGGCCCCGTTACCCCTGAAGCTGCTGGAGAAGGCACCCCTCATCGTGCAGCGCTTGCTCTTCTGGCGGTGCGCCCTGACGCGCCTCTCCCCTTCCCCGGAGCTGGGGGAGCCGTTGGAAAGGGAGGTCTTCCCCTGATGTCAGTGGTTCCGACCTCACCCCCTGTGGTCCCCCGCTCCTGGGAGGAGACGGGGGACGATATTCTGAGGAATCGGCATAATGCAGCTCCGCCGCATCATACCGATTCAAACCAATCTTCTCCCCCTTCCCGTGCGTGAAGAGCCTGTCCTGAGTAAGCCGAAGCCCTGAGCGAAGCGAATGGGGAAGTGGAGGAGGGAGCCAGAGGGGGTCAGGTCGGAGCCCAATTGGCGGCTATATTGCAAGTGACCATTGCCCGGGGGTGTGCAGTACGACCCAAAGCAATTAGTATCCTCGTCGCGCACCTCTGGGCCTTTAGCTACAATGGGGCCAACCGGTCACAGAAGGAGATGGTCATGGCGTCTTTGGACACGGTGCACCTAGGGATTGCCCCCGGGGAAGCGCATGCCGTCGTCTCCTTCCTCTTGCCCGTGCCCGAGCCCCTGGACCTGAAGGCCACCCTGGAGAGCGGCCAGGCCTTCCGCTGGGGCGAGGCTGAGGGCTGGTACTGGGGCGTGGTATCCGGCCAGGGGTATGCCCTGCGGCAAGAGGAGGGCGGGCTACGGGTGCGGAGCTCTGCGCCAACGGAGAAGGAGGCTAAGGAGGCACTACATGCCTTCCTACGGCTGGAGGATGACCTGGAGGCGATCACCCGCGACATGGCGCTGGGAGATGGGCCTCTCAGTGAGGCGGTAAGCCGCCACCGCGGCCTGCGCCTCCTGCGCCAGGACCCGTGGGAGTGCCTCGTAAGCTTCATCTGCTCCCAGGCCTCCAACATCCCCCGCATTGGACGGAACCTGCGCTCCGTGGCGGAGGCATACGGAGAGTCGGCGCCTCTGGAGGGCCAGGCGCTGCGCCGCTTCCCAAAGCCAGAGAGGCTAGCTCAGGCCGGGGAGGACGCGCTGTACCGCCTGGGCCTGGGGTTCCGGGCGGGGTACGTGGCCCTGGCCGCCCAGGCGGTGGGGGAAGGCAGGCTGGACCTGGCGGCACTGCGCGGGCTGCCCTACGCCAATGCTAAGGCGTCGCTGATGGCCCTCCGAGGCGTGGGAGAGAAGGTTGCCGATTGCGTCCTGCTCTTCTCCCTGGACAAGCTGGAGGGCTTTCCCCTGGACCGGTGGGTGCGCCGGGCGCTGGCGGACTGGTACGGCCAGAGCGAGAAGGCCCGCTACAGGGACGTGCTGGCCTGGGCTCAGGGGCGCTGGGGAACCCGCTGCGGCTACGTCCAACAGTACCTGTTCCACCACAGAAGGACGATGTGACTGTTTCAGGACTCTATCTGCACCGCGCCCTGATGGCCATTGAACAAGTATGATGCCAATGAGGCCCAACCTCTCTCCCTGGGTCCCCCTCTCCTGGGAGGAGAGGGGGACGATACCGTGAAGAAACGGTGTGATGCGGCAGAGCCGCATCACACCGCTTCCTCAAATCATCGTCCCCCTCTCCT
>JACQUH010000332.1 GCA_016210375.1 Chloroflexota bacterium | reverse complement strand
GCAGCAGCGGTATACGTACACGTACGATGCAGCCGGCCGCCTCAGCCGGTTTGCCGAGATTGAACGCCAGCCCGTGGATTACCGATATGACGCGGTGGGCAACCGCATCGAGGATGATAAGGCCTGGTACACGTATGACGCCAATAACCGGCTGACGCAGCAGACGGCCAAGCCCAACTGGGGCGAAAGCGCCCAGTTCACGTACGACAACAACGGCAACATGACCCGCCGGGCCACGAGCCCCGAAATCCGGGAGTACAGCTACGACGACGAGAACCGGATGGTCTACGAGCGCATGGGCCGGATGCAGTGCGGATGGGACGACTGCTGGTACAACTACTACGATGTGGACCGCCACCGCTACAACGGCGACGGCCAGAAGGTGCACACGCAGTCGAACTTCGCTTCCGAGACCGGCGGGCTTTTCATCCGCTACGACGGCGCAGATCCCATCGCCGACCTGAAGCACACCGACGGCAAGCCCATGGCCAACTACTACCGGGGACTCGGTGGCGAGCCGGTGGCGGTGCAGAACGAGAATGGCAACACCTACGAGTACCTGCTGGACGAGCGCAAGAGCGTGCGCTGGCTGGCCACCAGCCGGGAACTGGCCCCGACGGAGAGCTACTGCGGCTGCGAATCGCCGCAGTGGGTGACGAACACTTACCGGTACGATGCCTTTGGCGTCCAGATGGGCAACAGCTCAGGCATGGCCTACAACCCTTTGCGGTACACCGGCGCCCGGTACGAGCCGGATAACGGCATGTACTTGATGGGCGCGCGGTACTACATCCCGCAGGTGGGGCGGTTCCTGACCCAGGATACCTGGCGGGGTACCCCGTGGACTCCTTGGACTCAGCATCTTTACTCCTACACCGGCAACAACCCGATTAACTTCATCGATCCAACGGGTCACCTCCCTCGCAGCACATTTATCCTCGGCGAAGATAGCGGAGCTGGGAACCCAGCCGTCACTGTCATCATTCGGGCATTCATTCCCCAGGCGGTTGTGAGCAATCCGGTCAACGGTGAGAAGTTCAAAGGCGACGGGAGGGGGCCTCAGTATGAAGGAGGGACACATAGGATCGAAATGATGTTCTCAATTACTCCCGGAACAACGGACGCTGTGTTGATCAAATCTGCAGGACTCACAGTGAATCTCTCAACGGGAGAGACGGGAAGGGCATCACTTGAGAACGTCAACATCGGTGGAGTTGAGCTAGTGGACGGAGTAACAAGAGTTGGGTTCTACGGCGCAGCCAGCGACCCCCTTGTGAGCTACGCTCAGCCGCTGGACATCTTCGGCTGGGTAGGCGTGGACGCGCACGGCAACGTGGCCGTCGCAGGCGTTCACGATGGCGCGCCGTCCTACGAGGTGTGGGTGAAGACTGAAGGGGACCTCCCGGAACTGATTTACTCGTACGAAAGCGCGTCACTTCTGACCCTGGGGCTTCCTCCATACGTTGTTTTCTCAGGGGAATACCGTCGCCCCGTACCATGGAGATCCCAGATTGCCCGAAACTAGTCGCTGCAGGTTACAGATTCGGCCGCGCTCGACTTGATGCGGCCAACCCTATGGGACTCTTTTGCACCCATTCCGAAAGCGCCCTTGGCCTTTGACAGAGAGCAGCGTGGTCGAGGGTAGCTGAAGGGCAAGCTCTTACCGGAGCCCTACCTGCCAGATGCGCTCCAACACCACGCTTCTCTCTGGGCAAGGGCCAGGGACTAGCCAACTCGAAGAGGGAAGTGCACCGCCCAAGTATGGTTGGCCCTGAAACCGATGCTTCAGATACTAGACGGCCCTCGCGGAAGGTGTTGGGGATGAACTTACAGCAGGGAGTGGGAAGTCGCCTACTTCCTTTCGGGCTTACCCTGATATGGATCGCCTGTCTTGGGACGGCCCACTTTCTTTGTGTACGCCCAAAGGGGGGTATGCTGGCGGACACGGTAACCGTCATGGTTCTCATGCTGCCAATTGCGTTTTTCGGCATTTACTTTCTCGGTTGGCCCCTCGTCAAGTTGTGGGTGAGTGGGTCGAGCCGCCCACTGCTATTCCTGGCGGCGTTATTGTCCGTTGGTGTTGCGGCCGTCCTTCCGTTCCTTGTCCTTAACGTCATGGTTACATTCGGGCTCGGGGCTATGGCCCTCCTGGCGTGCGTGTTCGTTCCCACAGATGAGCGCCTTTTGCACGTGCGATCCCTCAAAAGAGCGTTGGTTGGCAGCATTCCTATGGTAGGGATGACAATCACCAGCATACTCTGGCTATTCAAGTGTTGAGTTGTAGGTCTCGTCGCCCGAGGTCCGCCAAAGTGCTTGATTGAACCCCACAGCCTCACCCAGGTCACAGATGCCGCCGGAGCCGTAACCCGGAACGCGTACAACAGCCTGGACCTGCCCACCAGCACCACAGATCCCCGCGGCGGTGCCACCTCGTTCGAGGAGGCTGCGGATGCGGCAGAGAGCCTGGGTGCCACGGTTCTGCAGGACCCGGTCGATGGACCTGGCGGCAAACGCCGACCAGGTCATGGTGCGAAACAGGCGGGTCAGGGGCAGACGCTGCCGGGTCCGGTACGCGATGCGGTCCTGCGCTCGGAGTCCGCCCATTCGTTGCGAGCGGGCGAGGTGCTTGTGATGATGCAGCACCCCCGGTGTCGGGGGCTCTACGAGCAGGCCGCGTGGTCACCACTGGGGCCCTTCGCCGTGGAGGCGGCTTTCCCGCCCTCGGACTACTACGGCCCCTCCGCCCCCGGCCGGCCGGACGCCTGCCGCTCCCGGGTGAAACATAGGCACCCGGGATCCACCCTGAACGCTCCCGCTAGCCACCGTGGGAGCGGCTGTTCTTACCACGCCTGAAACGCAGGTTTGCTGCTGCTAGCCCTGGCGGGTCTTTGGGGGTAGCTCGGCCTCTTGGGGAGATGGCTTCCCCGCACCGCTTCATTCCGCCGTGAGCTTCGCACCCCGGTTGGCATCCCGGCGCACGTCACGGCTTCCCGCAGGGGCATGAGGTAGCCCCTGTCCGCCCCGGAGGCGGGCGGCATGTATCTCAAGCGCCTCGTGGCGCACTACGTGGCAAACAACCCAGTCAATTTCATCGATCCGACTGGACACAGATTGTGCATTGCCGGAGAGCAAGACTGTTCAGAGGAGGACCCGAGGCCAGGGGGGCCGCGTCCAGAAGCGGTGACTGAAGCTCCGAAGGAGGACCAGGAAGCAAAGAAGCAGCCTACTCCAGGCCATGGGAAAGTCGCTCATGCCGCACTGGAACGAGGGCTTCTTACACCGGACTATGATCGGGAAATGAAACAAAGGGGATGGCTGGGGGTCAATACCTCGCGGGGTTTCTGGTCTTGTGCAACGGTGACGACCATGACTGACCCGAAGACGGGGGATGTCTTTAACTACCATCTCAAAGGCGAACCACCGGCGGAACTGAACACGTGGCCTTGAGCCTCCTGGAGTGGAGGCAAGACTGGCCGAATTTCCGACCGCCCTGGCCTGACTCCGGAAGTCAATGGAAAGCCGGCTGTGACGCGCTGAAACCACCAGGCCCCCAGCCAACGCGGGGGCCTGGTTGCAGGTATGCCCGGTTTCGGAAGGGTCTCAGACGGGCGCCGACCACGGGTGGGGGGAACGCGGTAGGGGTCGGGACGCGCCCGGGGCGCTGTTGCAGGGGCCGAGACGCACCGTGCCGTCTCAGCCCACCCGTGCCGCTCGCTTCGCCCGCTTCTTCTTCGTCAGCGTGGCGACCTTCTTCGCCAGCGCCACAAAGACCTGCTCCGCCTCTGAGCCCGCTGCGAAGATCTCCGTCTCCCCCACCCGCGGGCTACCCAGGGGTACCCGGGCCAGTACCGGGGCGCTGAGCAGTTCGGCCAGGTGGTCGCCGCCGCCCTGGCCGAAGACGTACTCTTGCTGGCCGGAAGCGGTGGAGCGGTAGTAGGCCATGTTTTCGACGATGCCGAGGATCTTGTGGCCGGTGTCGATGGCCATTCGTCCCGCCCGGTAGGCGACGTGGGCCGCCGCGGGGTGGGGGGTGGTGACGATGATTTCCTGGCACTGCGGGACCAGGTGGTGGACGTCCAGGGCGACGTCGCCGGTGCCGGGGGGCATGTCCAGGAACAGGAAGTCGGGCTCGCCCCAGTGCACCTCGTGGAAGAACGTGTTTAGCATTTTGCTTAGCATCGGGCCGCGCCAGATCACGGGCTGGTTGTCCGGTACGCATAGGCTCATGGATATCATTTTCACGCCGGCGACGTGGACGGGGATGATCAGGTCGTTGATGATCGGCAGGCGGTGGTTCAGGGCGCCGAGCATGTGTGGCACCGAGGCGCCGTACATGTCGCAGTCCATCAGGCCGACGTCGTAGCCCAGGTTGGCCAGGGTGTGGGCGAGGTTTATGGCCACGGTCGATTTGCCGACGCCGCCCTTGCCGCTGGCGATGCCGATGATCACCGTTTTTGAGCCCGGTTGCAGCAGCGGCGGTTTCGCCGGCTCCGGGCCGCGCAATTGGGCGAAGAGCTGCTGGCGCTTCTCCTCGGCCATGGTGGTCAGGTGCGCCTCCACGGCGGTGACGCCCGGCACCTGGCCGGCCATCATCTCCACCGCCGAGCGGATTTCTTCCTTCAGCGGGCAGCCGGCGATGGTCAGGGCCACCGTCACGGCCACGGCGCCGGTGGGGGAGATTTGGATGTCCTCCACCATGCCCAGCTTGACGATGGATTGCCTGAGCTCCGGGTCTTCCACCCGGTCAAGAGCCTGCAGGATCGCCTCGCGGGTTACCAAGGCAGTCGCCTCCAAGTGCAGGGTGGGGGTGTTGGGAAGGCCACCGGCCCGGCGGGGGCGATCCGCGCCGGGCCGAGGCGGGTCCGGACCTGGGCCAGGAGGGCCTTGACCTGGGGCCTAGCCCTTCCCGTTGGTCGGGTCCTTGTAGACCTTGACCTTGACGCAGAGGTCCTGGTTCAGGTTCACCGGGTCCAGGTGCTCGAAGTCGAGCTCCAGCAGTTCAGCGAAGCGGACGCCCTTGCCCTTGGCGATGGGCTGGTACTCGGTGAAGTGGCCGCCGCAGCCGGCCACGCCCAGGGCCTCGGGATGGATCGTTTCCGTGGCGATGATGCGGCCCTTGGCCTTGCGGCCGGTGTTGGATTCGATCACCGCCCAGTCACCGGTCTTCAGGCCCTTCTTATCCGCCACCTTCTTGTTGATGGCGATGTTGAAGCTGAAGGGGTTGGCCTGGGCGACTTCATCCAACCAGGGGTTCTCGTAAGTGAAAGAGTTGGTGGTGAGTACGTCCCGGTAGTAGAAGGCGTAGAGGTCG
>JACQUH010000333.1 GCA_016210375.1 Chloroflexota bacterium | reverse complement strand
CACCGCAAGGGCAAGGGGAGAGGTTTCTCACTCATCATCCTTCCAAAAGCGCTCCTCCTGCACCTCAAAGCCCAGGGCCGCGCCTCGCACCTTAACGTCCTCAATCATCCCCGGGTGGCCGCAGGCGTAGACCAGCGTGTCCTGGGTCCTCAGGCCAAACTTCGCCACGTACTTCTCCAGCAGTGTGTTCACACGCCCGGCCTCCCCTGTCCACTCCTGATTGCGCTCCTCCCGGGGGCGGCTCACCGTGGGCACATAGGTGATAAAGTCGGGGTGCTGCCGGGCCATTTCCGCCAGCTCCTTGTCGTAGGTGAACTCGTCGTGGTAGCTGGCCCCCTGGAGGAGGAAGAACCGGTGGCCGCGGCGATGGTCGTGCAGGTAGCTGCGCAGGATGCTCACGTAGGGCACGACGCCCGTTACTGTGGACATCATGAGGTGGTTGACGAACCTATCCTGCATGACGAAGATGCCCTTGGCCCGGGGCCTCATGCTGACCCTGTCGCCGGTGCAGAGCTTGTGTAGGATGGGCGTGAGGTTGCCATAGGGCAGCGGCACCAGCTCAATGAACAGCTCAACCTCAGGCTCGTAGGGGGACGAGACGATGGAATAGGCCCGCTCCAGGCCATCCACGCCGATAGTACAATACTGTCCCGGCTTGAACTTGAAAGGTGCCTCTGGCCGCAGCCATATCTTCCACAGGTCCGGGGTAACATCCACCCGCCGGACGATAGTGGCCAGGGGAATCTTCGGTGGGGCCTTGGGTGACGGCGTAGTAGTCATACCTCTCCATCTGTGAAATGTGTTACAAGGAGTCCTGCCCCATTCTGACAGGATTTGGTATCAGTGAAAAGTAGGGGGGCTCTTGTGGCCCCATCTTTTTAGGAATTATTCAGGGAAACGACCCCCGGGCGGCGCATTCACCACCTCCTGATGGTCATTGACAAAATACTTTGACGCCTGTTCTGACCTCTCCCCCTGTAGTCCCCCTCTCCACAACGGAGAGGGGAACGTTGATTTGAGGAATCGGTATGATGCGGTAGAGCCGCATCATACCGATTCAAATGTCTATTCTTCCCCTTCCCCAGGGGGAAGGGGGATCAAGGGGGTTAGGTCGCCCCCCCCTACCGCACCCCCTTCTCCACGCGCGCTGGCCTTATGGAGAGCAAGGGGACCCTGGCCATAGGGTCCGGGTCCTCGCTAGCCTGGAGGCGCGTGGCCAACTCCCCAAAGAGGGTGGTCATGGAGACCACACCCCGGTGCTGCGACTCCCTGAGCTCCACGATGCCCCGCAGACGCGCGCCGGCGGCGGTCACCTCCACGGCGTCGCCTGCGCTGAGGCCCAGATCTGTCGCGTCCATGGGATGCATCTCCACCCGTTCGTCCCGCCGGATATGGTTCACGCCGCCCACGCGTTCCACCGCCACGTCCCGCTCCTCCTGCGCCAGGACACGCCCCGGGACGAAGGTGAAGGGGAACTCCCCAGGCGTCGCTGAGAGGACGGAAGGCTCAGGCAAGGGCATAAGCCGGGCCTGGCCGCCGGGGAAGCCGTCGGCATACAGCACCGGCGCGCCAGCCCTGACGGCGTCTGGGCACGGCCACAGAAGGCCCCTGGACACCCTGTCCGAGTGCACAAGCTGCGTTGGCAGAGGGTTCCTGGGGTCGGGCCGCAGGGTGTAGACGGCCTCTCGTACAAGGCGACCATGGGAGATGCCGCTGTAGATAGGGGCGACCGACGCGACCTCGTCAAAGACCCCGGCCGCAGAGGAGAACTCAAAGCCCTTCGCCCCCAGGCGCTGGGCGAGCTGGCACAGGACCTGCCACGCGGGGCGAGCCTCACTGTTTCGCGGCGACAGGGCCCTGGGGGAAAGCTGGACCCGGCGCTCCAGGTTTGTGTATGTGCCCTCCTCCTCCGCGAAGGTCGTGGCGGGCAGGACGACGTGGGCGCGCTGGGCCGCCTGGCCCAGGAAGGCGTCGTGAACGACCAGCAGCTCCAGGCGCTCCAGGGCCTCGTAGCCGTCTTGCAGCTCGCCGCTGGTATAGGAAGCGCTGTCGCCCAGGAGGAGCATGGCCTTCACTGAGCCGCTGGCGGCGGCGTGGAGCGCCTCGGCCAGGCCCAGGCCGGCCTCCACTGGCAATCTTACGCCCCAGCGCTCCTCCAGTCGGCTTCGCGCCGCCTCGTCCTCGGTCCGCTGGTAGCCGGGGAGCAGGTCTGGCGCAGCGCCCACGTCGGCAGACCCCTGGGCGTTGGCGCCCCGTACCAGGGGGTACAACCCCGAAGAGGGCTTACCCAGGTTCCCGGTAGCCAGGGCAAGGTCTGCCAGGGCGTGCACCTGGGCCGCCTGCTCCAAAGGCGCTACGTTGTCCAGGGCATACACGATGGCTCCCGAGTCGGCGTCGGCGTAGGTCCGGGCTGCTTCGCGGATCTGGGCCATGGGCACACCCGTCGCTTCGGCCACAACCTCCAGGGTGTACGGGTCCAGGGCGGCCCACAGCTCCACCAGTCCTCCCACCTTGGCAGCCAGGAACTCCTTGTCCTCTAGGCCGCTCTCCAGAATCTCTCTCAGGATGCCGCCCAGCAAGCTCAGGGTCGTGCCAGGCCGTGGGCGCAACCACAGGTGGGCGTAGCGCGTCAGCTCCACCTCCCGGGTGTCTATGACGATGAGCCTGGCCCCCTTGCGGACACCCCGCTTGATGGGCACCCCTGCCACGTTGTGCTCCTCGGTGAGGTTGGCGTCCACGACCAGGATGCATCCGCTCTGCTCCAACTCCCAGAGGGTGTTCGTGGCAGCGGCGTAGCCCAGGGGTTGCTCCAGGGCGCGGGCCAGGGCGGGCCGGGTGTTGGAGTCCACATCCACGCTGTTGCTGCCCATGACGGCACGGGCGAACTTCTGAAGGAGATAGGCGCCCTCGTTAGAGGTGCGGGCCGAAGCCAAAGCGGCGAAGCCCGCACCCCGGTAGGCCGGCATCCGCTCGGCAATGTAGGCCAGGGCCTCCTCCCATGTGGCCTCCTGGAGCAGGCCGTCTCGCCGGACCAGGGGGCGCTTCAGCCTCTCCTGGTGGTTCACGAACTCAAGGCCAAACTTCCCCTTGTAGCAGGCCTGGCCCCGGTTGGCGGGGGCATTGAGCTCGGGGATGGCGCGTATGAGCTTCTCCCGGCGGTTGACCTCCAGGTTAAGCTGGCAGCCCACCGAGCAGTTGGGGCACACGGCGCGGGATACCCGGACGGCCTTGTCCCACTTGTGCTCCCGCTCCACCAGGGCGCCCACGGGACACACGTCCAGGCAAGCGCCGCAGAACTCGCACCCGGATTCCAGCAGCGACGAGCCGCGGGAGGTTCCCACCAGGGCCTTGCCTGCCCGCTCCACAAAGGTGATGGCGTTGTCGCCCCGCACCTCTTCGCATACCCGGACGCACCGGGCGCACACGATGCACAGGTTATAGTCCCGGTCGTAAAAGGGGTCGGCGGCCTCTAGCTCCAGCCCCCGGGTCTTGTAGGACAGGGGGGAGAGCAGGTCCATGCCCAGGAAGCGGACGCTGTCCTTCAGCTCGCAGCGCTCGTTCTTGGGGCAGAAGACGCACCGGTCGTTCACCGCCACGTGCCGCAGGCAGATGTCCTCCGGCCCGCACAGCTCCACGCGGTGGCAGGTGAGACAGCCGTGGGGGTGCTCGGAGAGAAGCATCTCCATGACGCCCCGCTGGAGGTTCCTGAGGGCGTCATTGGCCGAGCGCACCACCAGGCCTTCCCGCACCGGCATGGTGCACGATGCCGAAACGGGCCGGAGCTGCTTCTCCTTCACCTTCTGGCCGTCCCGCTCCACCTCCACCTCCACCTCCTCCTGCACCATGCACATGCGGCAGGCGGCGTAGGGCTTCATCCCGGGGTGATAGCACAGGTAGGGGATGTAGATGCCCGCCTCAATGGCGGCTTCCAGCACAACCGTCCCCGGCCTGGCCCGTACCTCCCGGTCGTCTATGCGAAGGGTAATGCGGTTATCGGTGGTCACGGCGCACGTCCTTCTTGCTATCTGCGAGACCTGCAGGGGGTCAGGTACTCCCCGGTGCATACCCCGGCGGGGCAGCGCTTCCCTTCTATGTGGGCCTTGAACTCATCGCCAAAGGAGCGCAGGGCCGACCGCACGGGGTTGAAGCCAAGCTGGCCGTGGCCGCACAGGGAACCCGCCGCCATGCTGGCGCCCACCTGCTCCAGCAGTTGCAGGTCGCTGGGCGCGCCCTGAAACCGGCAGATACGTTCCAGGATCTCCACCATGTGGGTCATCCCCAGACGGCAGGGGAAACACTTGCCGCAGGACTCATACTGGCAGAAGGCCATGAGCAGGCGAGTGAGGTCCACGGCGCAGGCGCTTTCGTCGGCCACGATGATGCCCCCGGAGCCCAGGATGGCCCCTGCCCTAGCCATGGCGTCAAAGTCCATAGGTATGTCCAACTGGTCCGCGCCCAGGACGCCTCCCAGGGGACCGCCGGTCTGGAGCAGCTTGAGTTTCTTGCCGCCGGGCACGCCGCCAGCCAGCCCTTCCAGGGCCTGGCGCAGGGTCATGCCCATGGGCACCTCCATCATGCCGGGACGCTGAATGGCCCCCGACAGGCACAGGATCGCCGTGCCCTTGCTGCGCTCGGTGCCCACGCTGGCGAACCAGGCCCCGCCTCTGGACACGATCTCTGGCACGTAGGCCAGGGTCTTGATGTTGTTGATGTTGCTGGGCTTGCCCCAGACGCCGTAGGCCGCAGGGAAGGGCGGGCGGAAGCGGGGCATGGCCCGTTTGCCCTCCACGGCCTCCATCAGGGCCGTTTCCTCACCGGAGACGTAGGATTCTCCCACCAAGGCCACCTCGGCGTTGAAGCTGAAGCCGGATCCCAGGATATTCTTGCCCAGGAGCCCGGCCCGGTAGGCATCCTCCAGCGCCTTCTTCGCCCGCTCTATGGGGCCATCATGGCCGTGGCGGATGAAGATAACGCCGTCGGAGGCGCCCGTGGCGTACCCTGCCAGGACCATGCCCTCCACCAGGGTGTGGGGGTCGCTCTCCAGGATACCCTTGTCGTTAAAGGCCCCCGGATCGCCCTCCTCGCAGTTGCACAGGATGTACTTCGTCGGCCCAGGAGAGCCGGTGAGGAAGCGCCACTTGGCGCCCGTGGGGAAAGCAGCGCCGCCCCTGCCCCGCAGTCCCGAGGCCGCCACCTGCTCCTGCACCTGCTGGGGCGTCATGCCGGAGAGTGCCCTGTCCAGGCCCGCGTAGCCGCCGGTAGCGATGTACTCCTCCAGGTCCGCCGGGGCGTTGTGGCCGGCGTTCCGCAGCGCGATGCGCACCTGTCCCTGCATCATATCTAGGTCATCCAGAGCCGTCGCATAGGCATCAAACGAGCTACCAATAACAGCCAGTGCCCGGTCCCACTGGGGCTGTCCGCCCCGGATGTGGGCGTCCACCAGCCCCCGCACCTCCTCCGGTCCAACGTTGCCGTAGAAGACCCGGGGTCCACCCGGAAGCTGGATGTCCACCAGAGGCTCAGCGTAGCACAGTCCCAGACAGCCCACCTCGCTCACCGTGGCGCTGATGCCCAGGCCCAACGCCTGCTGGCGGAAGGCTTCCGCCACCTCTTTGCCGCCGGCGGCAAAGCCGCAGAGGGCCGTGCCGACCCGCACACGGGGGCGGGACGCCGCCTGTCGCTGGTGGGCCAGGGCCTGCTGCTTCAGGGAGTTGTAGGCTTGGGTCATAGACGAAGCTGAGGGAAAGGGTGCGAAGGAAACTGCCCCTACCGCCGGTGCGCAGGGCTGCCCTTGAGGGCCTCCACGCGCCCCCGGGCCGCCCTGGGGGTCAGCCGGCCATACAGATGGTGGTCCAGGGCCATGACAGGAGCCTGGGCGCAGGCCCCCAGGCAGGTGTTGAACTTGAAGGTGATGCTCCGGTCAGGGGTATCGCCCTCGTTTGCCAGGCCGAGGGCATCCAGGACTTCCTTCACCACCGCTGGTGCGCCCAGAAGGTGGCAGGTAGGCCCCCAGCACACCTCTATGGTGTGCTCGCAGGGGGGGTCAAAGCGGAAGTTGGGGTAGAAGGAGGCGACGCCCCAGACGTCGTTGGTGGTGGTGTGGGTGAGCTCTGCAACCTCTTCAATGCCCTCCGGCGGAATGTAGCCCAGGGCGTCCTCCAGGGCAAGGAGGGAGGAGAGAATGGTAGCGGCGCCATCGCGGTGGCTTTGCAGGACTTGGCGGATAGCAGCCCGAAGGGTCACACCTTCAGAGAGCACAGAACGCTCCTCCGGCAGACAGGGATGGCATATGCGAATCTTATCACAATCTTCCGATGCCGTTCAACACAGCCGCCCTGGCGGGTACTCCTTGCTTGGCGATGCTCTGCATCCCCCCGACTGAAGTCGGGGGTTGGGTGAACTGAAAACCTGGCGCTAAAGTGCCAGGTTACGCGAATGGGCACTCCCTGGCGGGCACTTCTCCCAGGGGGTGACCCTTCCAATTGTGGTAGGTGGATCTTCCCCCCGACTCTCCCCTCCCGCGACAGGAAGGGGAGGAGATTGGCATGAGGATGGGTGTTGCGGTGAAGCTGCAACACCCATCCTCATAAACGCCCGTCCCCCTCTCCCGCGGGAGAGGGGGACAAGAGAAGGAGAGATGCGGGAACAACCATGCACCTGGGGGAAAGGGCCGATGCCCAACCCCCTACCACCCGAGAGTGTCACCCATGTTTCATAACATGCGATTCCGAATCTAAGCCTTTCTTTGGGGGGTAGGTTCGGGTACAATAGATAGGGTTCTCCTTCGGCCAAGGGCCGGAGAGAACAAAAGGGAGGACGCTCAATGCAATCGCGCTGGCTGCGAAACACCATCATATACCTCGTTGTGGCCCTAGCCATCATCTTCGTCTTCATGACCTTTGCCAATGGCTCCAAGGGCACATTGACTGACATCACGAGCGTCGTGAAGATGGCCCAGGATGGCCGAGTAAGCTCAATAGTGGTGGAAGGCGACACGCTGCTGGTGACCACCCTGGATAACCAGCGGTACACCACTCGCAAGGAGCCAGGGACCAGCGTAGTGGAGGTTCTGCGGGACGCTGGAGGGAAGGCGGGGGACGTGAAGGTTACGGTGAGGGGTTCCAGCGGCCTGTCCAGCGTGTTTGGCATCCTCATCAACTTCCTTCCGCTGATCTTCTTTGGCGCCGTTCTGCTGTTCATGATGCGCCAGGCGCAGGGCAGCAACAACCAGACCCTGAGCTTTGGCCGCAGCCGCGCCCGGATGTTCGTGGGCAACAAGCCCAGCGTTACCTTCGCAGACGTGGCAGGGGTGGATGAAGCCAAGATGGAGCTCCAGGAGGTAGTGGAGTTCCTGCGCTACCCGGAGCGGTTCCTGGCCCTGGGCGCTCGCATCCCCCGCGGCGTGCTGCTGGTCGGTCCCCCGGGCACAGGCAAAACGCTATTGGCCAAGGCCGTGGCCGGCGAGGCGGGTGTGCCGTTCTTCTCTATCAGCGGCAGCGAGTTTGTGGAGATGTTCGTGGGGGTGGGCGCTGCCCGGGTGCGGGACCTCTTTGAGCAGGCCAAGCGTAACGCCCCCTGCATCATCTTTGTGGACGAGATTGATGCCGTGGGCCGCCACCGCGGCGCCGGGCTGGGTGGTGGCCACGATGAACGGGAGCAAACATTGAACCAGATCCTGGTGGAGATAGATGGCTTTGACTCCACCACCAACGTCATCGTCATGGCCGCCACCAACAGGCCAGATATTCTTGACCCGGCCCTGCTACGGCCTGGGCGGTTTGACCGGCGTGTGGTGTTGGACCCGCCGGACGTGGTTGGCCGGATAGAGATCCTGAAGGTGCATACCAAGGGCAAGCCCCTGGACACCGACGTGAACCTGGAGGTCATTGCAAAAGAGACCTCGGGCTTTACGGGGGCGGACCTGGCCAACCTGGTTAACGAAGCCGCCATCCTGGCGGCCCGGGCCCGCAAGAAAAGCGCCTCCTTGAAGGAGTTTGGGGAGGCAATTGACCGGGTGATGCTGGGGCCAGAACGCAGGAGCCGCGTCATCAGCCATCGAGAAAAGGAGATAACGGCCTACCACGAGGCGGGCCACGCTCTGACGGGTCACTCTCTCCCCCACGCCGACCCTGTGCAGAAGGTGTCTATCGTTGCGCGGGGCATGGCCGGCGGGTTCACCCGCTCCATCCCACCCGAGGACCGTCACCTCCTTACCAAGGACCAGTTCAGGGACATGATCGCCATGGCCCTTGGCGGGCGCGTCGCGGAGGAGTTGACTTTCCACGAGATCACTACCGGGGCCAGCAACGACCTTGAGCAGGCTACCCAGCTCGCGCGCAGCATGGTCACGCGCTATGGCATGAGCGAGGCACGGCAGTACGAGGAAATGCCCGTGAACCAGGTGGTGGAGGAAGCCGTGAGTGGAAGCGTTGACTCCATTGAGGTGTATGGTCACGACCTGTTGGTGCGTATGAAGGACGGCCGCGAGTACCGGTCTCGCAAGGAAGCTGACTTCAGCCTGGTGGAGTACCTGGAGGACCAGCGCACCAAGCACTCCCAGAACGGCGCGGGGCCGGCCCTCCCGCCGGTGTACGTCAAGCCTGGCAATATGCTGGGCGGTCTTGGCCCGCGCACCTTCGGCAAGCGCGAGGAGCTAATCTTCCTGGGACGCGAGATCACCGAGCAGCGGGACTACAGCGACCACATCGCAGAGATGATTGACCAGGAGGTGCATGACCTTATCCAGGAGGGGTACATGCGCGCCCAGGAAGTCCTGGTGGCCAAGAAGGGGAAGCTCGTGCAGATAGCTCGCCACCTGATCACCCATGAGACGGTGGAAGGTGAGGAGCTCAAGAAGCTCTTTGAGTCGGAAGCTCCCCCCATAGAAGGGGACATCCTGGCCTCGGAGCCAGCCTCGGCAAACGACGATTGAGCGGCATCCTCAACCTAGAAACGCATGGAGGGGCGAGGTGACCTCGCCCCTCCCTCTTTTCCCCTAGCCCTGTTTTGCCTCTTCTTCGCTCTCCACCGGACGTTCGCGGAAGTACAGGCCCCAGCGCCGCATCAGGGCGTTGACCTGGGGGTCCTGGAGCCGCGCCAGCTCCTTGAAGAAGCCAGCGAGGGCGTGGGCGTGCAGGTTTTCCTCGGTGCAGACCCAGCTTGCCTCGCTGGGGACGACGTACAGCAGGCCGCTCTGGTGGGGGCAGCCCACCTCCAGGCGCTTGCCGCCCTGGTCATGCTTGATGGTGATGCCGTAGGGCATGGCCTGCTACCTCCCTTCCGGTGGCCCGTAGGGGCGTCCTCCCGACGAGTCGAGATCGGGACGCCCCTACGACACATCTTCTTAAGGGCACGATAATGGTCTTTGACAAAATACTCTGCCGTTTGGGTCCCGACCTAACCCCCTCTGGCTCGCCCTTCCCGCACGGGAAGGGCGAGCAGATTGGTTTGAATCGGTGTGATGCGGCTCTGCCGCAT
>JACQUH010000032.1 GCA_016210375.1 Chloroflexota bacterium | reverse complement strand
TCGCTGCGTCAGGCTTTCGCCCATTGCGCAAAATTCCCTGCTGCTGCCTCCCGTAGGAGTGGGGGCCGTGTCGCAGTCCCCCTCTGGCTGGTCGTCCTCTCAGACCAGCTACCCGTCATCGGCTTGGTGGGCCGTTACCTCACCAACTACCTGATAGGACGCAAGCCCATCTCTTGGCGGCCAAGGCCTTTACTGGCCTGCCTTCTGGCAGGACAGACTATGCGGTATTAGTCCACCTTTCGGCGGATTATCCCCCACCCAGAGGTAGGTTACTTGCGTGTTACTCAGCCGTTCGCCACTGATCCCCCCTTGCGGGGTTCACCGTACGACTTGCATGCATTAAGCGCGCCGCCAGCGTTCGTCCTGAGCCAGGATCAAACTCTCAGCGTGTTCTAACCTTACCTTCCTCTATCCACTTGTTTAGGTGAACAGAACAAAACATCGGCCCTTGCCGACGCATCTGTCATGGTACCTCACCCCAGGCGGGGTGTCAAGAGCTTTTCGGGGCGAGCCCAGGGTCTTTTGGTCTCGCGGTGGCTGGCCGATCCTGAAGGAAGGGGGAGCTCGTAAACGTGAGTATCTGGGCACGGCTCCGCCGTGCCCAGATACTCACAGCAAGTATTACAAGGCCTGCTCTGATGATTCCTCACCGTCGGTGTATAATCCCCCTTACGTTATGATAGCACTGCAGCTCTCCAAGCCTTGAACCCCTCGTTTATCTCCGCTCCTGAGGTCAAGCCCTTTTGGGCAGGCCTCCTCCGCCACGAGATGTGGCTGCCGCGATGCACCGCCTGTGGCACAGTGCGCTATCCGCCCAGGGCCTTCTGCCCTCGCTGCTTCTCCAACGCAACGGAGTGGGTGCGGTGCAGTGGGTGCGGGGTGGTGTATAGCTACGTCGTGACGTACCAGCCGGCGACGGCGCCCCCCGGCGAGTCGTGGGAGGTGATGGCGGTGGTGGAGCTAGAGGAGGGGCCGCGGGTGCTGGCGCCGGTGGTAGGGCTGAAGGAAGCGGCGGCGGTGAAGGTGGGCATGGCCGTGCGCCTGGCTTCATCGGGGGACGGGAGGGGCGGCCCTGCCTTTGAACCGGCGTGAGTGAGCCGGGACGCAAGGCCTAGCGCCCCCGCATCCCTTCATTGACACTCCCCCTCTCCAATGCTATCTTCCAGTCGTCCCATGCCAGCCAGGAGGCGCTATTGCCCGTCAACTCGCAGAGCAAGGTCATGACTGCCAGGGAGGCGGTGGCGCGCTTTGTTGCCCCGGGTTGCGTCCTGGGCATGGGCGGGCAGAACGTGGGGCGCATCCCCATGGCGCTTACGCACGAGATCCTCCGCCAGGGCATCGGTGGCCTCACCATCCTGGGCTGCAACCTCTCCATCGCCATGGACCTCCTGGTGGGCGCGGGCCTGGTCCGGCGCACCGAGTCCGGCACCGGCAACCTGGAGCGCTTCGGCACCACCTTTCAGTGGCGAAGGGCCATTGAGGCAGGGGTGCTTCAGCATCGCGACTACTCTCACCTGGCCATGGTCTCCCGCTTCCTGGCGGGCGAGATGGGCCTGCCCTTCATGCCCACCAAGAGCCTGCTGGGGTCCGACATCCTGAACAAGCACCCTGACGGCGGCGACGGCTACGTGCTCATGGACAACCCCTGGGGGGAGCACGAGCCGGTGGCCCTGCTACCCGCCGCCTGCCCCGACGTGGCGATCATCCACGCCCAGCGCGCCGATGAGCTGGGCAACGTGATAATTGAGGGCTTCGCCGCCCACGACGTGGAGATGGTACGGGCGTCTAGGGCCGCCATCGTCTCCTGCGAGGAGGTGGTGAGCTCTGAGGAGACGCGCCGCCGCCCGGAGCTTACCGCCATCCCCTACCTGTACGTCAGCGCCGTGGTGGAGCAGCCCTTTGGCGGGCATCCGACGTCGGTGTACCGCGCCTACGACTTTGACAGCGACCACCTGACGCACTACCAGGCGTGCGCCCGGGAGGGTGGGCAGATGTATCAGAAGTACCTGGAACGCTACGTGCTGGGGTGTGATGGCTTTGACGACTATTTGGAGCGCATCGGCGGCGTGAAGCGCCTGCACGCCCTGCGCCAGGCCATGCAGGGGATGATGTAAGGGGCAATTGTCATTCTGAGGAGCGAAGCTTAGATGGATTGGAATCCTATTGAGGTCACGGCAACGCTTTGGCCAATAACGCGAGCGAAGCCTTTCCTGGTCTTGGCTTGGATACTATGGTTTCCGTTGACGGGTGGTGTCGTCCTTATTGGAACACATTTGGCAATCAGGCAGATTAGCACGCATGCGGGAATACCGTTCTTGCCTCAGTTTACTAACTGGCATTATTTTGGCGTTACCGTGTTCGCTTACATCATGATAGCTCTGTTGCTAGCCATAGGGCTGTCTTTCTGGTCAGCAACGAAACAGCCCCAATCTGTTCAATCGCCGACGACGGCACCAAGCGAGGAGGCAACTATGCAGCCACCATCTAACATCACACAGAATATCTATGGTGGTAATTATGGGTTAGTGATCGGTCAACTTACCATTCAAGGAGACCAACCCAGAATCAGTCTATCTGACCAAACAGAATTGGAACTTGCTGACCGCAATTACCAATACACATCCATACTCAATGTCCAGACTACTTATGTTCTGCCGCAACTTAGGGTCATAGCAAGAGCGCCGTCCGTGAAATCGTTAAAGGTTACTGCTCTGAGGGCCGGCATTCAGATAACCGGCTGGTCAGGTGAACGAGACGGTTTTCATTTCACAACAATTCAGAATGTCGCAGGGCAATACCGAATTGTTGCTGTCACCCGCAATCCAGAGCGAGTGGTCATTGACCTAGAAGGATGACTTTTCGTCCAGCTAGGCGAATTTCGGTGTTTAGTAAGATTCGTTTCCCTTGAAGGGTAAAGGCGAAAACTGACTTGCGAGAGGCTCCAATGACAGTGGACGCACCAATCTCCACAGACTACACCGCCAACGAGCTTATGGTCATAGAGGCCAGCCGCCACATCAACGACGGGGACATGGTGCTGGCGGGCACGGGCATGCCCCTCATCGCCATCACCCTGGCCCAGAAGAGCCACGCCCCGCACCTGTGCGCCGTGGTGGAGACCGGCATCATAGACCCGGAGCTTCTGCCCTCGCCCGTCTCAGTGTCGGACCCGCGCATCCAGTACCGCGCGGTGAAGCTGGGCAGCCTGCGGGACGCCCTGGCCTGCGTCCTCCAGCGGGGCATGATAGACATCGGGATGATCGGCGGGGCGCAGATAGACCAGTTCGCCAACGTCAACTCCACGGTCATCGGCGACTACGCCGCGCCCCGCGTGCGCTTCCCCGGCAGCGGTGGCGCCAACGACGTGGCGTCCCACTCCAGGCGGCTGCTCATCATCACCAGGCACGAGAAGCGGCGCTTCCCGGAGCGTGTAGACTACATCACCAGCCCCGGCTACATAGACGGCCCTGATGGTAGGCGCAAGGCGGGCCTGCCCACGCCCCAGCAGGACATTACCATTGTCACCGACCTGTGCGTCATGGAGATTGACAAGGGCGTTGGGCGGCTGAAGGTGGCGGCGCTGATGCCGGGCGTTACGCTGGACCGGGTGCTGGACAACACGCTGTTCAAGCCGCTGGTGGCGGAGCGCTTGGCGCAGGTGGAACCGCCTTCTGAAGAGTACATCCGCATCCTGCGGGAGGAGGTAGACCCCCAGCGGGTGTATTTCAGGGGTGCAGGGGAGGGATAACCTAGCCCCGTTGCTCCCCTTTCACATCCCGCTCCCTCGGCAGACCCTCTTGTGTGGGGAACGAGCCCGCTCCTTTGGCCCGTCCGCCACTCCTGGAGCCAAGGGGGCTGCTCCCCGAGGGAACAGGTGGGGACAGCTATTCCCTGGACTGCGTCGTGAGTCTCTACCGCTGCCTGGCGACGGCCATCCCACGAGCTATTGATAACCCCTCTATGTTCCATAGATATATTCTATAGCGTGTCCGGAACAGCCTTCCCCGATGGTTCTTGAGGCGTGGCTGAATGCTATACTTTCCTTTAGAGCCAATGCAGGTGCATGGAGAGGACTTGAGTGCCTGATTACGACGTGGCCATTATTGGCGCGGGGCCGGGGGGGTACGTGGCCGCCATCCGGGCCGGCCAGCTTGGCCTCAAGACGGCGGTCATTGAGCGGGAGGAGCTGGGCGGCGTCTGCCTCAACTGGGGGTGCATCCCCAGCAAGGCGTTGCTGCGGAACGCCGAGGTGCTGGGCCTGTTCCGCCGCGCCGAGGAGTTTGGCATAACGTTTGACAACCTGCGGGTGGACTACAGCACGGCCGTGGACCGCAGCCGGAAGGTGGTGGGGACACTGACCCGGGGCATCGCCGCCTTGCTTCGCAAGAACAAGGTTGAGCACATCAAGGGCACAGCCCGCTTCCTGGATGCCCACACCCTGTCCGTCGCCCCGGAGGAGCGGACCATGACCGCCGCCAACGTCATCATCGCCACTGGCGCCCGGCCGCGCCCCCTGGCAGGACTGGAGCCGGACGGCCAGCGGGTCATCACCAGCCGGGAGGCCCTGGCCTTGCGGGACGCGCCTGGCCGCGTCGTCATCATTGGCGGCGGCGCTACAGGGGTGGAGTTCGCCTACCTCTGGAACGCCTACGGGAGCCACGCCACTATCGTAGAGATGCTGCCCCACCTGTTGCCTGGCGAGGACGAGGAGGTCAGCCGCCTGCTGGAGCGAGCCTTCACGCGCCAGCGCATCGCATTCCTCACCGGCGCCAAGGTGCAGGGACTGCAAAAGGACGCCAATGGTGTGAGGCTAACGGTGGAGCAGGGGAGCGAGACGAAGGCCCTGGAGGCGGACCTCGTGCTGGTAGCGGTGGGCGTGCAGGCCAACACCCAGGACCTGGGCCTGGAAAGGATCGGCGTCACGCTGGAGCGGGACTACGTCAAGGTGGATGCCTCCATGCGCACCAGCGTCCCTGGCCTCTACGCCATCGGCGACGTCACGGGCATCATGCTCCTGGCCCACGTGGCCCAGGCCCAGGGCGTGCTGGCGGTGGAGCGCATCGCGGGCGTGCAGACCCCGGACCTGAACTACGAGACGATGCCCCGGGCCACCTACTGCCATCCCCAGGTGGCCAGCTTCGGCCTGACCGAGAAGCAGGCCACTGAAAAGGGCCACAAGGTGAAGGTGGGCAGGTTCCCGCTGACCGCCCTGGGCAAGGCTCAGGCCATGGGCGACACGGAGGGCTTTGTGAAGATGGTGGCGGAGGCGGAGTATGGCGAGATCCTGGGTGTGCACATGATCGGGCCCGAGGTGACGGAGCTGCTGGGCGAGCTGTCCCTGGCGCGCCTGCTGGAGGGCACCACCCACGAGGTGGGCTCGCTGGTGCACTCCCATCCCACCCTATCCGAAGCCCTGAAAGAGGCGGCCCTGGCCGCCGACGGGCAGGCGATCCACATTTGATTTCTTGCCTCTTTTCCTTGAACGCAGGTTGCATGATTGTTGACCCAATAACCTAACCCCCTCTGGCTCCCTCCTTCGTCCCGATTCCATCGGGACTCAAGGACAAGCTCTTCCCGCACGGGAAGGGGGAGAAGTTTGGTTTGAATCGGTGTGATGCGGCAGAGCCGCATCACACCGATTCCTAAAATCAAAGTCCCCCTCTCCGCGATGAGCAGCAAGATGAGGCGAGATGAACACCACATACAAGATCGTTGAGCAGTTGGACGGGCAGACCCTTAAGAGCTACTACCGGCAGATGGTGCTCATCCGCGTCTTTGAGGAGCGGGCCGGCGAGCAGTACATGCTGGGCAAGATCCGGGGGTTCCTGCACCTGTACATTGGCGAAGAGGCCATTGCAGTGGGGGCCATCGCCTCCCTGAAGCCCCAGGACTACGTGGCGACCCACTACCGCGACCACGGGCACGCCCTGGCCAGGGGTCTGGAGCCGGGGCGGGTGATGGCGGAGCTCTTCGGCAAGGCCACGGGCACCACCGGCGGCGTGGGCGGCTCCATGCACCTCTTTGACAAGAGCCGCAACTTCGTGGGTGGGTACGCTATTGTGGGCGGGCAGCTCCCCATCGCCACGGGCCTGGCCCTGGCTTCCTCCTACAAGCAGGAGGACCGCGTCACCCTGTGCTTCCTGGGCGATGGCGCCCTCCAGGAGGGCGAGTTCCACGAGTCCATGAACATGGCCTCCCTATGGAAGCTGCCCGTCATCTTCTTCTGCGAGAACAACCTCTACGGCATGGGGGTGCCTGTCGGCGAGTCCCTGGCCAAGAAGGACATCTACAAGATGGCCGAAGCCTACGACGTGCCCTCGGTGCAGATAGATGGCATGGACGTGCTGGCCGTGCGGGAGGCCACCCAGGGCGTGGCGGACCACGTGCGATCGGGCAACGGGCCGTATTTCATTGAGGCCAAGACCTACCGGTTCCGGGGCCACTCCGTGGCCGACCCAGCGGAATACCGCACGAAGATTGAGGAGCAGCGCTGGCAGATGAAAGACCCCATCGCCTCCTATAAGGAGTGGCTCCTGGACAAACGGTACGCCACCGAGGCCGAGCTGGCGGCCCTGGACGTCTCCGTGGAGCAGGAGGTGGAGGAGGCCGTCCAGTTTGCCGACGCAAGCCCCAACCCGCCACCCGAGGCGCTGTACCGGAACGTGTATGCGGAGCAACCAGGCGCAGGGGCGTAAGGCCTTACGCCCCTACATCACCCTCCCCCTCACCCTTCAAAGGAGAGGGAGTTTCCCTTCTCCCCTTGTGGGAGAAGGCTAGGATGAGGGGTAAGGCTTGCCCCAACGGAAGGTGATGTCTCGGTTGACACAAGTAGGGGCACGAGAATGGTCTTTGAACAAATACGTTGCCAGTGAGACCCAACCTCTCCCCCTGTGGTCCCCCTCTCCTGGGAGGAGAGGGGGACGATATTCTGAAGAATCGGTGTGATGCGGCCCTGCCGCATCACACCGATTCAAACCAATCTTCTCCCCCTTCCCGTGCGGGAAGGGGGAGCCAGAGGGGGTTAGGTTGTTGCGTCCCTGGACTTAAGTCCAGGGTTTCCCGTTCACTTCAGACGCCGCGTCCCCAGCGCGCAGCATGGGACGCCCCTGCGGGTCACGGTTGACCACCACATTGCCCCTG
>JACQUH010000326.1 GCA_016210375.1 Chloroflexota bacterium | reverse complement strand
CATGGATGGTGTCGCCGCCGCTGCCCCCCAGCTTCTCGGGGATGGACACCCCTTGCAGCCCGAGCTCACCGAGCCGGGCCACGATCTCAGCGGGGAACTCATTGCTTTCGTCGATCCTGGCGGCTGCCGGCTCTATTTCCCTGGCAACGAATTCCCGGGTTGTCTGCTGGAACAATTTCTGGTCTTCGCTAAGGGTGAAATCCATGTTCTGTCATTTCCCCCTTTGCCAAATGGGGATCTTGAACCTGCCAGGGAAAATCCCTCTCACTCTCCCCTTCGGCTCGTTCCGACTTGCCTCGACTCCCGCTCGGAGCAGGTACGTCAGAGTGAACAAGCTCAGGGCAGGCCCCGGGACTTTCATAAGGCGCATCGCGATGCGCCTCGGGCGTTCTGCAGAACGCCCCTACCACACTTATGATACGTATCATTTCCACTTCGAACGGGAATCCAAACTCCCCGGTCAAGCCAGGTTGCTGGATTCCCGCTTCCGGGGGAATGACATATACCCTCACCCCAACCCTCTCCCAGGGGAGAGGGGCCAGGAATCAAAATACCAGGAACTCCGTCTGCTCCCCGAAGATGCCGCGCAGCACATCGCAGATCTCGCCGACGGTAGCGTAGTTCTCCACGCACTCGATGATCGCAGGCATGGTGTTTTCCTCGCTCCTGGCCACCGATCCCAGCGCCTTCAGGGACTTGCCGACCAGGGCATTATCGCGGGTCTTCCTCAGCGCTGCCACGCGCTGCTTCTGTTTTTCCACCTCGGCGGGGTCAACCTTGAGCAGGCCGGTGATCTGAGGATAGGGCGATACAAACTTGTTCACCCCTACCACTACTTTCTTCCCGGCCTCGATGGCTTTCTGGGAACGGTAGGAGCTCTCCTGGATCTCCTTCTGCTGGTAGCCGTTCTCGATAGCGGAGAGGGCGCCGCCAAGCTGATCGATTTTCTGGATGTATTTCCGGGCGTCTGCCTCCAGGGCGTTGGTCAACGATTCCACGAAGTAGGAGCCGCCCAGGGGATCTACCACGTTGGCCGCATCGGTCTCGTAGCCCAGCACCTGTTGGGTACGCAGGGCGGTGGTCACCGCATCCTCGCTGGGAACGGAATAGGCCTCGTCGCGGGAGTTGGTATGCAACGACTGTGTTCCGCCCAGCACCGCCGCCAGCGCCTGGATGGTAGTCCGTATCACGTTGTTATCCGGCTGTTGCGCGGTGAGAGTGTGGCCGCAGGTCTGGCTATGGAAGCGCAGCATCATGGACCGGGAGTCTTTGGCCCCGAACCTCTCGGCCATGATCTTGGCCCACAGCCTTCGGGCTGCTCTGAACTTGGCTACCTCCTCGAAAAGATGGCTGTAGCTGGCGAAGAAGAAGCTGAGCCTCCCGCCGAAGGCGTCCACGTTCTGACCGGTGGCGATGGCTGCCTGCACATAGGCGATGCCGTTGGCCAGGGTGAAGGCCAGCTCCTGGGCTGCGGTAGCCCCAGCCTCCCTCATGTGATAGCCGCTGACGCTGATGCTGTTCCACTGGGGGAGGTTCTGGCTGCAATAGCTGAGAATGTCAGTGGTCAGCCTCAGCGAGGGCCTGGGAGGGAAGATGTAGGTCCCGCGGGCGATATATTCTTTGAGCAGGTCATTCTGTATCGTGCCGTTGAGCTTTGCCGGCGGTACCCCCTGCTTCCTGGCTACCACGATGTACATGGCCAGCAGAACGGCGGCGGTGGAGTTTATGGTCATCGAGGTGCTGACTTTGTCCAGCGGGATCCCTTTGAACAGGATCTCCATATCCTGGATGCTGGAGATAGGTACTCCCACCTTTCCCACCTCGCCCTGGGACTTGGGGTGGTCGGAGTCGTAGCCGATCTGGGTGGGGAGGTCGAAAGCGACGCTCAGTCCGGTCTGCCCCTGCTCCAGCAGGTAATGGTAGCGCCGGTTTGACTCCTCTGCGGAGGCGAATCCAGCGTACTGGCGCATTGTCCAGAGCCGTCCCCGGTACATTGTTGGCTGCACGCCGCGGGTGAAGGGGTATTCCCCGGGATAGCTGAGGTTCTCGCCGTAATCGAAGCCGGGCAGGTCTTCTGGAGTGTAGAGCTTGTCAACCTCGGCGCCGGAGGTGGTGAGGAAGCGTTCCTCTCGCTCCGGAGAGCGCTTCAACATGGGCTGGACAGTCTTTTCGAGCCACTGCTGCTTGTTCTTGGAGGTATCCACGTGCGACCCCTTTCAAAAGGCTTGCGCTGGCTGAAGT
>JACQUH010000007.1 GCA_016210375.1 Chloroflexota bacterium | reverse complement strand
TGATGCCCCAGCCTTCAGGCCGGGGTGTACAAAGCCATCTTGAGATAGTTTCTTATTCAGTTACTAATCCGAGCGTAAATAAATAGACTCTGCCGCCAGATTCGGAGCCCTAGACACCGCAACCTGAAGGCTGCGACTTGAAGTCCCGACTAGTCGGGATTCACGGTGCAGTACACCAACCTGGGAGACCTATTGTCCACTTACTAACAACCTCCTTAGTAATGACCATAAGTCCTCGTCTTCAGACCCTACCGCGCCGGCCCAAGCGCCTGTTGGCAGATACTCAACGCTCCTACGTCGTGTACGCGCTGTTGAAGGTGACGTAGGCCTCGCTGAGGTTGCAGCCCCAGGCGGTAGCGGCACCCTCGCCCAGGTTCAGGTCCACACGGAAGGTCACCTCCGGCATGCGCATCTGCTGGATGACGGCGTCCTTGAAGTAGGGGACGGGCAAGCCTCCTTCCATGATGCACACCTCGTTGATATAGAGAGAAACGCTTTCCTCCCTTACCATTGCGCCGCTGCGTCCCAGGGCCGCAATGATGCGGCCCCAGTTGGGGTCGTTGCCGTGAACGGCGGTCTTGACGAGGCTGGAGCTGGAGATGGTGCGGGCCGCCAGGCGGGCCTCTGCCTCGTTGCTTGCCCCTTCCACACGCACCACGAAGACCTTGCTGGCGCCCTCGCCGTCCCGCACGATGGACGTGGCCAGGTACATGCAGAGCTTGTCCAGGGCTTCCTGGAAGAGGGATGCTTCCGGGGAGGAGGCGGTCACGGCGGGGCCGCCGGCCGCTCCGTTGGCCAGGAGCAACACGGTGTCGTTGGTGCTGGTGTCCCCGTCAACGCTGATCATGTTGAAGGAGCGGTCTACGGCGCTCTTCAGGGCCTGGCGAAGGAACCCCTGCTCCACGGGGGCGTCTGTGGCAAGGACGGAGAGCATGGTAGCCATGTTGGGGTGGATCATCCCCGAGCCTTTGGCCACACCTCCCAGGGTGACGGTGCGACCACCGTCGCTGTAGGCCACGGCAGCCTCCTTGGGAAAGGTGTCGGTGGTCATAATGGAGCGGGCGAACTGGCCGCCGCCGGTGCTGGAGACCGCAATCTTGGGCAAGCTGGCGCGGATGAGGGCCATGGGGAGCTCCACACCGATGAGTCCCGTGCTGAGGACGCCCATCTGGTCCTCCGCCAGGCCCAACACGCGGGCCGCCAGGCGGGCCATCTCCAGGGCGTCCTTGCGCCCCGGCTCGCCCACCACTGCGTTGGCGATGCCGCTGTTGGCAACCACCGCCCGCAGGTTGCCCTTGCGGACGTTCTCTTCGGTGATGCGGATGGAGTAGGAGCGCACCAGGTTCTGGCTAAAGGTACCGGCGCAGGTGCACGGCTGTGTGGAGTAGACCAACCCCAGGTCGTACTTGTCCTGGGCGAATGTTTTCATGCCAGCGAAGGTGGCGCCGGCCTGGAAGCCCTTGGGGCTGGTGATGGTGCCCTTATCCAGGAAGCTAATCTGCTGGTTCATAGGGGGTCCCGATACGAATTTAGGAAACAGGGGGAGTATAGCATAGGGCCTGAGGAAGTTGAAGGGAACCTAGGCACCAGGGCCTGTTTGCTTGGGAGTAGGGTTTGGCACGGCCTGGCACTAATGGTCATTAACGATTGACCTCTCCCCCTGTGGTCCCCCTCTCCGTTGCGGAGAGGGGGACCACAGGGGGAGAGGTCAGAACCACAGCACAAGTATTTGGTTGATGACCTTCAGGCTGGGGTGAAGAAGCTATTTTGAGATAGTTACTAAGTCCCGATGCAATCGGGACGAATGGGGGAAGCCGAGGAGAGACCCAGAGGGGGTTAGGTTAATTGTTAAGGGTACGGTTAACCAGACGGAACACTGAACGAAGCGGGCCGGGGCACAAGAGCGACATTCACGGCTTGTTCATGAGACCGAGGTCTTCCCTCACACCCCGGCAGCGGAACCCGACTATACTTAGTTTGTGCAGGGGATGAACTCCCCGCGGGCGGGAGCAGCGTCCCCACGAAGGCCAGGAAAAAAAGGGGGGGAGAGCCATGATCACCCGAAGGGAGCTGGAAACGGTGCAGGCCAGGGCCCACCCGGGAGTGAAGGTGCTGTCCGTGTACCTGGACGTGGATGCCGCCACGGGCCTGTGGCGGGACAAGGTGTACACGCTGTCCCGTCGCCTGGACGCCCTGGGGGAGGCGCTGCCGCCAGAGGAGCGGAAGGCCTTCCTGGACGAGCGGGGACAGCTTGACCGCTTCCTCAGTGACTACAAGTCCCAGGCGAAAGGCCTTATCGCTTTCTCCAGCCTTCCCCAGGGGCTCTGGTGGACAGGAGAGGTAAAGGTGGCGCTGCTCAACGAGGTGCGGTACGAGCCGGGGCCTCACCTTGGACCCCTGGCTTCCCTTCTGGACGACCACCAGAGCTACTGCGTGGCGCTGGTGGACAATCAGAGAGCGCGCCTGTTTGTGGTAAGCCTGGGGGAAATTGAGGAGCAGAAGGAGGTCCGCAGCCTTGTGCCCAGGCGCCACGGCCAGATAGAGCATAGCCCCAAAGTGGAGCGTCAGCACGCCGTGAAGGTGTATCAGCACCTGAAGGTGGTCGCAGAAGCTGTAGAAGGGCTGCGTCGGACGACAGGGTTCCGACGGCTGGTCGTAGGCGGAGCGGTGGAGGCCCTTGCCCACTTTGAGGAGCAGCTCACGCCCTCCCTGGGCCGATTGGTGGCTGGCCGATTCTCCGCGCCCATGTACGCCAGCGACCAGGAGGTGCTGGGGGAGGCCATGAAGGTAGCAGCGGAGTTTGAGAGGGCCAAGGAGTCCCAGGTGGTGGAGGAGCTGTTGACCAGGGCAGCCAAAAGGGATATGGCGGTGGTGGGAGCCGACGAGACCCTGCTGGCCCTGGGCCGAAAGGAGGCCCACGAGCTGGTGGTGGCAGGCGGCCTGCAATTGAAGGGGTACCAGTGCTCACGCTGCGGCCTCATAGCCGGCACTGCTGCTCTGAATTGCCCCCGATGCGGCGGCTCCATGGGAGAGGTGACGAATGTGGCGGCGGCGGCGGCGGCGGCGGCGATGGCACAGGGTGGCCGGGTGGAGGTGGTGAACGGCCCGGCCAGAGAAGCTCTGGTGAAGGCTGGCGGCCTGGGCGCGCTGCTGGCACACCGGCCCCAAGGGTGAGCCGGAGCGGCCGCCAGCGTCGCCCTTACCCAATGCCCCGCCCAGGCCCTGCCCACATAGTCCTCCGCTCATCACCATGACCCCCTGAGTAGCCATCTCAAGACGGCTCTTGCACCTCAGCCGGATGGTAATCAACCAGATACCTATGCCACGGTGGTTCTGCCCTCTCCCCCTGTGGTCCCCCTCTCCCTCGGGAGAGGGGGACCACAGTCTAAAGAATTGGTATGATTCGGCCTTGCCGAATCGTACCAATTCTAACCCATATGCTCCCCTTTCCCGTGCGGGAAGAGGGAGCCAGAGGGGGTTAGGTCATATTGCCTATGGCCGTAAGAGGGCGCTCACAAGGAGCCTGCAGGGCCAACCTTCGCACGGGGCGGCCCACCCGCTATAATAGGTGCCAGATCTTGCAGGAGGACGGCCCAAGGATGGAAGTGCTCCTCAGCGAACCAAGGGGCTTTTGCGCAGGCGTCGTCCGCGCCATTGACATCGTGGAGCTGTGCCTCCAGCACTTCGGCCCGCCCATCTACATCCGACACGAGATCGTCCATAACCCTCATGTCGTGAATGAGCTGCGCCAGAAGGGCGTGGTCTTCGTGAACGAGATAGACGACGTCCCTCCAGGCCAGACCGTGGTCTTCTCGGCCCACGGCGTAGCCCCCTCTGTGAGAGCGGCCGCCAAGGCCCGGGGACTACAGGTCATTGATGCCACCTGCCCTCTGGTCACCAAGGTCCACCTGGAGGCCCTGCGTGCCGCTCAGAACGGCCACACCGTGATCCTCGTAGGACATCGCGGGCATGACGAAGTCATCGGGACCATGGGCGAGGTGCCCGGGCGAGCAATCCTGGTGGAGACGGCGGAGGAGGCTGCCACGGTAGACGTGCCAGACCCGGGTCGCGTGACTGTCCTCACCCAGACCACCCTGAGCGTGGACGACACCGCCGAAATCCTACGCGTTCTCCGCCGGCGCTTCCCGGCCCTGGGTACCAGCCAGAAAGATGACATCTGCTACGCCACCAGCAACCGCCAGCGGGCGCTGAAGGCCATGGCCAGGGACGTGGAGCTGGTGCTGGTCATCGGCGCGGAAAACAGCTCCAACTGCAACCGCCTGCGGGAGCTGGCGACGGATGCAGGCCTCCCCGCCCACCTCATCAGTGGGCCAGGGGACGTCAACCCCGCTTGGCTGGTGGGTGTGCAGCGCGTCGGCATCACCTCTGGCGCCTCTACTCCTGAGCGCCTGGTGCAGGCCGTCCTTGCCGCCCTGGGGCCACGCGCCGTCCGCACCCTCTGTGTGGCGGAGGAAAACGTTACCTTTGCATTGCCCCGTGGGCTGCGGTAGCGTCGCCCCAGGGGGGGCCGGCCTGACTCCCCTTCGCCAATGGCCCTCACGCCGGGCCGAGGGCAACTGTATCGGTATGGAGGCAAGGTCAAGGAGGCCCCATGGATACCCCTTCACAAGAAACCGTTGACGCGGCGCTGAAGCACTCCGGCATGGACCCCTCGCCCCAGGACCGGGAGCGCCTTCGCACGATGTACGAGCAGTTCCTTCCTCGCCTCCAGGCCCTGCGCGCCCTCAATCTGGACGATGAAGAGGCGGCAGGGGTCTTCGTCCCCCAGCAACGCTAGCCCTCCCGAGGCCATCATGACGGACAAGCAACAAGACCTCTGCTACCTCTCTATTCCCCAGGCTGGCCGGCTGATCGCCTCCCGCCAGCTCTCCCCCGTGGAGCTGACCCGCGCCTTCCTGGAGCGCATCCAGGCCGTGGACCAGCGTGTCAAAGCCTACGTTACTCTCATGGCCGATAGCGCCCTGGCCGAAGCCCGTACCGCCGAGGGGGAAGTCCTTCACGGGCGCTACCGCGGCCCCCTCCACGGCATCCCCATCGCCCTCAAGGACCTGTACGACACCCGTGGAGTGCGCACGACGGCGCAGTCCCGGGTGCTGGAGCGCCGGGTGCCGTCGGAGGACGCGACGGTGGTGCGCAAGCTCCGGGATGCGGGCGGGGTCATCCTGGGCAAGGTGGCCATGCACGAGTTCGCCCTGGGAGGACCGGCCACCAGCCTCTTTGAGCAGGCCCGCAACCCCTGGAACCTGGACCACGTCACCGGCGGGTCCAGCAGCGGCTCCGCTGCCGCCGTAGCCGCTGGCCTCTGCATGGGGTCCCTCGGCTCCGACACGGGAGGCTCCATCCGGGGCCCTGCTTCCCTCTGCGGCATCGTGGGCCTCAAGCCAACCTATGGCAGGGTCAGCCGCCAAGGGGTCATTCCCTTGAGCTGGTCGCTGGACCACTGCGGCCCCATGACCTGGACCGTGGAGGATGCGGCGATCCTGCTGGGCGTCATCGCCGGGGCGGACCCCAGCGACCCCACCGCCAGCAACGCCCCCGTGCCCGACTACACCCAGGCCCTGCGGGAGGATGTGAAGGGCCTTACCATTGGGGTGCCAAGGCACTACTTCTTCAATCCCGAGGTGGTGGACGCCCAGGTTCTGGGGGTTGTGGAGGCAGCTCTGACCGAGATGGAGCGGCTGGGCGCCCGGGTGCAGGAGGTCACGATTCCCAGCCTGGAGCACGCCTCGGCGGCCAACACCGTCATGATGATCGGCCAGGGCTACACCTACCACCGCAAGGACCTGATCAACCAGCCGCAGAGCTTCGGCGAAACAGTCCGGCTCCGGCTCTCCATGGGCGCCCTCTTCACCACTGCCGACTACGTCCAGGCCCAGCGGCTCCGCAGCCGGATAAGGCGGGAGTTTGCCCAGGCCCTCCAGGGAGTGGACCTCATCGCTTGCCCCACCTCTCTCAACACCGCCGCCACCTTCGCGGATGTTGACCCCCTCATTGCCGTGCGTACCCCCAGCTTCACCGCGCCCTTCAACCAGACGGGGATGCCGGCCATTTCAGTGCCCTGCGGCTTCAACAGCGATGGCCTGCCTGTTGGCCTTCAGCTCGCCGGCAGGCCCTTTGACGAGCCCACAATGCTCCGCGTGGCCTACACCTACCAGCAGTCCTCCAGGTGGTATGAGAAGCGGCCAGGGGTATAAGAAACCCTCTCAAAAACTCTTTGGCACCGTCCCCTGGTGGTCATGAACCAAATAACTTAGGAGAGAGTCGCCGGTTGCAGTTCCTCTCTCCCTGCGGGGAAGGGGTTGGGAGTGAGGCCCGCCCAACCCCATGAATCCCTCTTCCCCCCGGGGGAAAGGGGAACTAGTAAACGTGAGGTTCTGGGCACGGCTCATCCCATCTCCCCTTGTAGTGGAGAGGGGGATAGAGGGGAAGGGGTCAGGTAGGCGTGATGGTGCCCCCTGGCCCGAAAGCAATTGACACTCCCCTTGAGTGCACTATAAGATGCTAGTTGGCAAGGAGAGGGTAGGAGGCGTCTGGTCTCTCCTCTCCGGTGGCAACGTAGCTCAGCGGCAGAGCGGACGCTTCATAAGCGTTAGGTCCTCGGTTCGAACCCGAGCGTTGCCACCAAGCACCTCTTCTGGCAGCGGGCGGTTAGCTCAGTCGGTTAGAGCGTCGCGTTCACATCGCGAAGGTCGTTGGTTCGAGTCCAGCATCGCCCACCACGCTGGAAGGCAGGTTGGCGGGTTCACCTGGGTATAGACAGATTGTCCGTGCCGAAGTGGCGGAATGGCAGACGCGCTACGTTCAGGGCGTAGTGTCCGCAAGGGCGTGGGAGTTCAAATC
>JACQUH010000320.1 GCA_016210375.1 Chloroflexota bacterium | reverse complement strand
GGCGACCGCAGAGCTTGCCCTGTCCGAGGATACGGACTCTCCGGCGGACCGGAGTCCGGACCTTCGGAGAGGCTGCCGAAGGGTCGCCGCTGCGGCCACACATGCGCCCCCATCATTCTCCCTCTCGGCGGGCAGGCACCCCGAGAAGACGGGGCTCCTGCAGGGATTCAGGCCAGGTCAAGAGCCAACTGGATGAAGGTGCGGGTGGGTGTACCAGTGGCGCCCTTGACGGTGTAGCCCCTCTCCTTCTCCGAGCGGGCGGTCCCGGCTATATCCAGGTGCACCCAGGGGGTGTCCTCGGCGAATTCGGCCAGGAACTGGGCTGCGGTGATGGCCCCGGCGTTGCGACCGCCTGTGTTCTTGACGTCGGCCACGTCGCTCTTGTTTTGCTCCTTGTATTCCACGTACATAGGTAGCTGCCACGTCTTCTCACCGGCGGTGCCCGCCGCCTTGAGGACCTTGTTGAGGAACTCCTGATTGTTGGTGAAAGCGCCGGTACAGACATCACCCAGGGCAACGACGCAAGCCCCGGTGAGGGTGGCGGCATCCACTAGCGGGGATATGCCCTGGCGACGGGCATAGCACAGGGCGTCGGCCAGGATGAGGCGACCCTCAGCGTCGGTGCTGATGACCTCGATGGTCTTGCCACCCATGGACTTCAGGGTGTCGCCGGGCTTGTAGGCTGTGCCCGAAGGCAGGTTTTCCGTTGCGGGGACGATGCCGGTGACGTTCACCGGGGGACGCAACTGGGCGATGGCGCCCATGGCGGCGATGACCGCCGCCCCGCCAGCCATATCGCCCTTCATCTCCTGCATGCCCTCGGCCGGTTTGATAGAGATGCCTCCAGAGTCGAAGGTCAGGCCTTTGCCCAGCAGCCCCAGGGGAGTGCGACTGCCTCCGCCCTTATACTCCAGGACGATGAACTTGGGAGGCTGCTGGCTGCCCTGGGCCACTCCCAGCAAGGCGCCCATCCCCATCTCCTGCATCTGTTCCCGCTCCAGGACGGTGATGGCCAGGCCGTGCTGCTCCGCGACCTCGCGGGCGGCCTCTGCCATTTGGGCGGGCGTCATAAAGTTCGCCGGCTCGTTCACCATGTCCCGGGCCATATTGGCGGCCTCAGCCGTTATCCTGCCCGACCGGACTCCCTGCTCCAAGGCCGAGAGCTTTTCTGCCTCCCTCTCCACCAGAAGCAACTCGTCTATCTCCTTGAACTCCGGAGGCCGGGTCATGTGGCGGCGGAAGGTGTACAGCCCCAGGATAGCCCCTTCAGCAAGGGATTGAGCTGCAGCGCGGGGCTCGATGCCGCCGACCCCCGCCCCATGAGAGACGGTGGCAAAGCGGGTGACCCCGGCCCGCCGAAGGGCGCGACAGGCATCGCCAGAAACGGCCCGAAGGCGGTCCAGGGAAAGGTCCTCCTTCTTGCCTAGCCCCATGACCAGCACGCGGGCGGAGGGAAGCTTCCCCAGCGTATGCACCAGGGTCGCTTCCGAAGCTTTTCCCTTGATCTCGCCGTCCGCCATCAAGCGAGATATGGCGCCGTCCAACGCGCGGTCGAGGGCTGCGGCGGCTCCCTCCAATTGTGGAGCGCCCTCGAACAGGCCAACCACGACTGCCCCGGTGGCGACCTGGGCTATGTCTCCGGATGTTACCCTTATCTCCACGGACCGGCCTCCTTCTCGTTCTAGCGATGTCTATCCGCGAATCCCGAGGGGGGATCAAGCGAAGAGGGGGACCAGCATCAGCACCGCGCCCCCCGCCACCACCGAGGCGATCTGCCCAGCAGTGTTGGCCCCGGCCGCGTGCATCAGAAGATGATTGTACTGGTTCGCCTCCAGACCAACCTTCTGCACGACCCGAGAAGCCATGGGGAAGGCGGATATGCCTGCCGCCCCAATGAGGGGGTTGACCCTTCGACCCGAGAGACGGCAGACCAACTTCCCGAACATAACGCCCGCTGCCGTGTCCATAGCGAAGGCGGCCACGCCCAGGGCAAACACCAAGATGGTCTCGGGCTTGAGGAATTGGTCGCCTATCATCATCCCTCCCACGGTGATCCCCAGGAGAATGGTGACGATGTTAGCCATCTCCGTCTGGGCGCTGGCCGAAAGGGCCTTGGTCACTCCGCATTCGCGAAGCAGGTTGCCGAACATCAGGCTGCCAATGAGGGGGGTCGCCATGGGGGTGATAAGCCCCACTACTAGAGTGGTGATGATGGGAAAAAGGATCTTGGTCCGCTGCGAGACGGCACCCTCGGTGAGAGTCATCTCGAGCGCCCTTTCCTGCTTGGAGGTGAGAAGCTTCATCACCGGCGGCTGGATGATGGGCACGAGGGCCATGTAGGAGTACGC
>JACQUH010000331.1 GCA_016210375.1 Chloroflexota bacterium | reverse complement strand
GGTCTATAAGGCCTGAGGGAGGCAGACTCCATGGCGCGCTATGCGATGGTGATTGATCTGGACCGGTGCACGGGGTGCCGCGCTTGCATGGAGGCGTGCAAGGTGGAGAACAACACCACCGAGGCCACCTTCTGGATGCACGTCTTCCGCTTCGAGGAGGGGGAGTTCCCCAGAACCAAGAACTGGTTCATGCCCCGCCCGTGCATGCACTGCGACAACCCGCCCTGCGTGAAGGTCTGCCCGGTGGGGGCGCGGTACAAGCGGGCGGACGGCCTGGTAGCCTCGGACTGGCAGCGGTGCATCGGCTGCCGCTACTGCGAGGTGGCCTGCCCCTACGGCGTCAACTCCTTCAACTGGAAGAGCCCCAAGAAAAACTTCTACCTGGACTGGAACGACCAGAGCCTGGCGGCCGCCACCGACAGCGCGGTGCCGCCCTACAAGAACCCTGACCTGGACAAGCCCTATGGGCCCGAACAGCGGCGCATCGCCGGCGGCGGGCACGTAAAGGGCGTCATCGAGAAGTGCACCTTCTGTGCGCACCGGCTGGAGAAGGGCCAGACCACCGCCTGCGCCCAGGCGTGTCCAGCCTTCGCCATCAGCTTCGGCGACCTTGACGACCCCAATAGCAAGGTGTCCCAGCTCCTTCGACGACGGCCCTCTTTCCGCTTGCTTGAGGACCTAAACACCAAGCCCCGAGTCCACTACCTGGGGCAACCACTAGGCAGCGAGGTTCGCGAGATTGAAAAGCCGAGGGCGAAGGTAGAGCCATGAACGTGCGCGCAGAGAGTCGTCCCCCAGAGAATGCGCTGCCCCACGGCATCCTCCAGTTCAGCGTGGGGTGGCAGGTGCTTATAGTTGCTTTGCTTGTCCTCATAGGGTGGGGGGCCTACGCCTACTCCCGCCAGGTCACGGAGGGGGAGGTTGTGACCGGGATGAGGGACCTGGGCGCGATGGGAGGAGCGCCCTGGGGCCTCTATGTAGTCTTCGTCGTCTACTTCGTTGGGGTCAGCTTCGCCGGCATCATTGTGGCGGCGTTGGTACGGATCTTCAATCTGGACTACATGCGTCCCATCTCCCGCATAGCGGAGCTGTTGACTGTCGTCGCCCTCGTCTTGGGTGGGTTCAGCGTCCTTGTCGACGTCGGGCAGCCCTTGCGGGCACTGATTAACCTTCCCCTCTACGCGCGGCCGGTATCGCCCTTCTTCGCCACCTTCACCATGGTCATCTCCGCCTACCTCCTGGCGAGCGTCGCCTACCTGTACCTGGCGAGCCGGCGCGACGCTGCCCTGATGGCCGGATATGGCACGCCCCTGCGCCGGTTCTACCGGCTATGGGCGGCCGGGTACCGGGACACGCCCGCCGAGCGGAAGCGTCGCGAGCAGACCAGCTTCTGGCTGGCCTTGGCCATCCTGCCGATGCTGGTGACGGCCCACTCCACCCTGGGGTTCGTCTTCGGCATACAGACCGGACGACCGGGGTGGCACAGTGCCCTCCAGGCGCCTGACTTTCTGATGCTGGCAGGGGTCTCCGGCACCGGACTTCTCATCATCATCGCTGCGATCCTCAGGGTGGTGCTGGACCAGCGACAGAAGCTGAACCTGCGCGTCTTCGCCTGGCTGAGCAACTTCGGCGCGGCCCTGACGCTGATCTACCTCTACTTCATGGTGGCTGATTACCTTACCCTGGGCTACGCCGCTCCATCCGGCGAGGAGACTGTGCTCCACAGCCTCCTCACGGGCCGGTATGCCCTGTTCTTCTGGCTCTCGGGTGGGTTCCTGGTGGCATCGCTCGTCATCAGCGGGCTCCAGCTCATCACCAAACGCTACTCCTTGGCGCTCATAGTGTTCTCCGGAGTGCTTGTGAATGTGGCGGCTGTCGCCAAACGCTATCTGATCGTGATCCCCTCCCAGACGACGGGGAACCTGCTCCCCTATGAGCCAGGCTCCTACAGCCCCACCTGGGTGGAGTACGGCGTTATCGCAGGTCTGTTTGCCCTGGGGGCTTTGATGTACGTGCTCTTCGTGAAGGTGTTCCCAATCATGGAAGTGCCGGAGCCGCGCTGAGGCATCGGGAGCAGGGTATCGATGGAGGTATCGGCATGCGCGTGACGGTGTCGCTCGTGTGTTTGGTTGCGGGGCTGGCGCTGGCAGCCGTGAGCTACCTGGCGCTGGCGGCGCCGTTGGGTCTCCCCAGGACCGAGGCTTACAGCAATCCCCGAGTCCCCTTTGCGGCTGGCTTATTCGTCATCGGCATCGTCCTAGCC
>JACQUH010000315.1 GCA_016210375.1 Chloroflexota bacterium | reverse complement strand
GTCGTCACCCACCGCCTCCACCATGACCTCTCCCTCCTTGTAGCTGCCCTTCAGCCACTGGATGGCCTCGTACTCCCCTGGGCTGGACTTGAAAACGTAAGCCAGGCCGTCCAGCGTCGCCTGCCCCGGAGGCGCCAGGGCCTTGGTGTACGCAGCGGCTGCCGGATAGTACAGGGATGTCACCAGGCCCAGAGCTAGAAGCAGCGTCCAGCCGTAACCCAGGAGCCGTACGACTGGCCCCTTAACAAAGATGCGAGACGAAAGGAAATGCACGGCGTAGCCGGAGGCCACCGCCAGGATAGTCCACGCCTGGTAGGAGAGCTTGAACATCGTGTTCATGCGGTTGCCGAAGAGGTCCACCACACGGAACAGCTCTGGCCCCATGAGCAAGAGCAGCGCCAAGGCCGCCAGCAAGAAGGGGAAAACCCTGGCCAGGCCAGCATCGCCTACGGGATACCTTTCGTCCGGTTGCCCCGCTGCTGGGCCCATCCCGCGTTCCGCAGGCAAGGACCCGCCCTGGGGAAGGGGCGCATCGGTGGGAGCATCGGCCTGCTGGCCCGCGGATACAGTGGGACCCCCCAGGGGTACAGCGCTCGCTTTTTCCGGCACAGCGCGCCTCGCCATCACCCCTTTCGCCAGGAGGAGGGCCAGATATATCGCGGCTGCCATCAGGCCGGCCAGGGGCGCTACGTGCTCCAGCCTGCTCCGGGCAGCCTCCATCCCCTTGCCGGCGTCCCAAAGTATGACCCCCTCCACCAGGGACCAGACGAGCCAGGGCAGGAGAGCTAGGAGCGCCGCCAGGCCCATCAGCCGAAAGCGCCAGGGCCTTCGCACCAGGGCAGAGGCCAGCGCCCAGGCCAGAAAGCCCGCCACGATGAACAGGAAGAGGCCCCACACCACCAGGAAATGGAAGGGCCGAGACACGTACTCCCCCACGGGCACGATGCCCCGGGCCTGGCTATGAAAGCCCACGTAGAAGGGCAAGTACAGCGCCACGGCCATGACCACTACGGCCAGGGCGGAGCCAACCAGGGCCAGCCCTCCCTGTCGCCCGGCCCCCCGCTGGCTGTACGCCTTCGTCCCGGCAACTCCCACCAGCAGCAGGCCGAACACCGGCAGGTCCCACAGGTTGATGAACCCCAGCGCCCCCAACAGCAGAGCCATCAGGGCGAGGAGCCCGAGGTGGCCCCTGACCCATGCTAGCCCTCCTTTGCCCGGCGCTGTGAGCAGGCCCAGGGCGAGGCCCAGGAAGGCCAGCACAAAGGGCAGGCTCATCACGTGGGGGTGCAGGTCGCCCAGGTGGAGGCTGAAGAAGGGGAACTCTGTGATCGTGTAGTCCCGGCTCTCACCGTTCTCCCGGGTGTCTATCACGCGGCTGGCGCGCCACCACCACCAGCCGCCCTCCGTCGGATACCACTGGCTGGACTGCTTGGGGCCGTCCAGCCCTTTCACGTCCACCTGCTCCCAGAAAGAGGGGGCGGCCTTGCCGCCGGCGCGCAGTATCTCCAGACCGCCCTCCAGGTTGGACACGCCCAGGAGGAGCACCACCCCCAGCAAGCCGCCCAGCATGGCACCGCTGGCCCGGCCTCCCACCATGGATATCAGGCCATGCACGACGCCGAAGATGGCGGCCGCCGAGAGGCCGGCAATGGAGGCCAGCGCCAGATTGTACCCCACCGCCGTGGAGATGCCGGCCAGCCTGGCCAGCCCGCCGAAGATGAGATAGCCGAAGTAGTAGTAGCTGACCTTGAACCCGGACAGCCACGGGTCGTTGGGAGGAAAATGCCGGCTGGTTACCGTTGAGTTGAGGAAGGCGAAGTCCATGGGCTGTTCGGTGTGGGAGATGGCGCTGTCCCGGGCGATGATGACCGCCCACAGCGCAAAGATTCCCAGGAACACCGCCTCGGACAGCAGGAGCAGTCCCCATTCCCGACGCACGAAGTCCAGCAGCCGGGGCCGCTTCCACACGAGCCATGCAGAGGAAGCCGCCAGGCCCAGGAGCACAGCGCCAAGGATAGCCAGGGAGTTGGGCACGAAGGAAGTGGAGGCCAGGAGCCACAAGGGGTAGAAAGCGAGAACCAGCCCTACGGGTTTAGCGAAGGCGTAGCCCCTATCGGGCAGCCAGGGCGCCACCGCATGGAGAAAAGGGAAAGCAAGAAGGCCCACCAGTTCCAGAGCCAGCAGCCAGGCGATGACCTCTAGCACGGTGAGCTACGCCGCCGTCTCAACGCCGGTGGGAGAAAGGAGAGCCTCCACGAACTGCTGGGGGTTGAAGGGAGAGAGGTCCTCGGCCTTCTCGCCCGTTCCAATGAACAGCACGGGCACGCCCAGCTCCTGCCGGATGCTGAAGACCACGCCGCCCTTGGCCGTGCCGTCCAGCTTGGCCAGGACCACGCCATCGCAGGCCACGGCCTCGGTAAAGGCCCTGGCCTGGGCCAGGCCGTTCTGCCCAGTGGTGGCATCCAGCACCAGAAGGGTCAGGTGCGGCGCTGAGGGGTCCAGGCGCGACAGGACCCGCCTTACCTTGCGCAGCTCGTCCATCAGGTTCTGCTTGCTGTGCAGCCGGCCAGCAGTGTCAATAATCACCACATCGGCGCTGCGGGCAACTCCCGCCTGAAGGGCATCAAAGGCCACGGCAGCGGGGTCGCCGCCCTGCTGGTGGGCCACCACCTCGGCCCCCAGACGCTGCCCCCAGACCTGGAGCTGGTCAATAGCCGCAGCCCGGAAGGTGTCCCCTGCCCCCAGGAGCACCTGGCCCCCCTGCTCCTGAAAGTAGCGGGCCAGCTTGGCGATGCTGGTGGTCTTGCCAGAGCCGTTCACCCCCACCACCAGGACCACAAGCGGCTTGGGTCGGGCCTCCTTGCCCTCCAGCAGCCCAGCTACGCCTTCGCTCACCTCCCCCAGGGCAGCGGTCATCTCCTCCCTCAAGGCCTGGACGGCGTCCTCAGCAGTCGCCTTGCCCTCCCGCGCCTTCACCAGCTCCCGCACACGCCCCAGGATGGCCTGGGTAGTCCTCATTCCAACGTCTGCGGAAACCAGGGTCTCCTCCAGCTCCTCCCACGTCTCCTCCCCAAGGCCCCGGGTGTGGAAGAGACGCACCACGCGGCCAAACCAGGCATCGCGGGTGCGCTTCACCCCTTCCTCGGTGCTCTTCTTTCTCCCAAACAGCCAGGGCATAGCCTCTATCCCTCCTTAGGCCATCCCATGATAGCACCCGCCTTCCAGCTACGCAAAAAGAGGGGAGCCGCTTGCTTGGGAGTGGCGCTTCCCATGACGTGGTACTGACGGTCGGTCATTGTCCGTTGACCTAACCCCCTCTGGCTCCCCCTTCCCGCACGGGAAGGGGGAGAACATGCAATTGAATCAGTGTGATGCGGCAAAGCCGCATCACACTGATTCATCTTATTACTTCCCCTTCTCCTTTCAGGAGAGGAGGACCACAGGGGGTGAGGTCGGAGCCTCACTGGCAGATCTTCTTGACAATAGCCATAACGCTGGGGCGTAATGCCGCCCCCATCAGGGGGCGGTACACAAACATTCTGCGATCGTTACTAAGGCTCTTAGGTTATTCTGTGCAAGACCTTCAGCCGGGGGACATGAATAGCACGCAAGAGCAGGGGGAGCATGTTGTGGTGGGTAGGACATCAAGAGCCTTGCTCCTACGCGCCCAGGGCCTCCAGCGCCGCCCGCGCCGCCAGGCGCTCCGCATCTACCTTCCGCCTGCCCTCCCCCACGCCGAGGGCTTCGCTCCCCAGGCGCACCGCAATGGTATACACCGGCTGATGGGGCGGCCCCTCGGTCTTGACCACCTCGTAGCTAGGGGGCCCAAGGCCCCGCAGGTGGGCCAGCTCCTGCAATTGCGACTTGGGGTCTTTGCCCGCCGGCCCCAGGTCCATAGCCCGCATCTCGGGCCTCAAAGCCGTGAGGATGACGCGCTGGGCACTCCGGTACCCGCCGTCCAGCAGGATGGCCCCAGCTAGGGCCTCAAAGGCGTCGGCTAGGTTGGCGTCTCGCTCGCCCCCTCCCCTGCTTCGCTCTCCTTGGCCCAGGATCAGGTGCTTCCCAAGCCCCAGGCGGCGGGCGGCCCCCGCCAGGGCCTCGTCCCGCACCACCCGCGAGCGGGCCTCCGTCAGCCCCCCCTCGCCCAGGTCAGGGAAGCGGCGGTACATCTCCCGCCCGATGAGAAGGCCGATGCAGGCGTCACCCAGGAACTCCAGGCGCTGATTGGAACCACCCGTCTCCTCGGGGTGTTCGTTGAGGTAGGATGGGTGCATGAGAGCGAGGCGCAAGAGTCCCCTATCCTTGAACGTGTACCCTACGGCCTGTTCCAGCGCGCTTGTAACCAATGGGCCTCCGTGGAGCCCTGTTACGAACATCTGGGCATGGCGTAGCCGTGCCCAGATGTTCATGCTTGCTATTTCCCCCTTCCCGATGCGGGAAGGGGAACCAAGGGGGTTAGGTCGGCCCTCAGCGGCAAGGGTATTCTATGGCGAGGCCGGCCCCATGTCAAAGCGCACCATCCCGTATAATGCCCCTATGCCTTCTCCTCCAGACATAGAAGCCCTCCTGCGTACCGCCCTCTCGGAGGGGTGCGCTTGGGCCGTGGACGGGGCCACCAGTGTGGCCGAGAGGATGGGCACGCCCCTCTACCTGGTAGGTGGCGGAGTGCGGGATATGCTCATGGGCAGGGCTATCAAGGATTTGGACCTTGTGGTTGAGGGGGACACCGCCCCGTTCGTTGAGACCCTTGCCCCGAAACTTGGCGGACGCATCGCCCTGCGCTCCCAGTTTGGGACCGCCGTCCTCAAAGTCGGCAGCCTCAACGTGGACATCGTCATGGCCCGCCGGGAGACCTATGCCCGCCCCGGCGCTCTGCCCGCCGTCACCCCTGGGAGCATCGCAGAAGACCTGGGGCGGCGCGACTTCACCATCCATGCCCTGGCGGTACGCCTGCACCCGCGACCCTACAGTCTCCTTGATCCCACCGGCGGCCTGGGCGACCTGGAGGCCCGGCTCGTGCGCATCCTGCATCCCGGCAGCTTCCAGGACGATGCGACCCGCATCCTGCGGGCGGTCCGCTACGAGCAGCGCCTGGGCTTTCGCCTGGAGCCGGAGACCGAAGCGCGCCTCCGGCGAGACGTCGCCTTCCTGGATACCATCAGCGGCGACCGACTCCGCAGGGAACTGGACCTGGTTTTCCAGGAGTCGGTCGCCCCCCAGGTGCTGCGCCGGGGGGCCGAGCTGGGCGTCCTGCGCGCCGTACACCCTGCCCTGCCCGACTTGCCGGACATGGAGGAGCGCCTGGCGCACGTCCAGCGCCTTGACGGCCCCCTCCGCCCTCTGCACTACCTGGCCCTGCTGGCCCACGGCCTGGACCAGGGCCAGCGGCGATCCCTGGCCTCCCGGCTGAACGTGGCGCGGCGGTGGGCAGAGGTACTGGAGGACACCGCCCGGGCGCGAGAGGAAGCGGAGCGGCTGGATCCGGGGGAAAGGCCATCCCGGGTCTACCGGCGGCTGGCGGGCCTGCGCCCCGAGGCAGTGGAGGTGGCCGCCGCTTTCGCCGACCGCTCAGTCGTCGGGAGCCAGATGCTCCGCTATGCCCGGGAGTGGAGCCAGGTGAAGCCCTTCCTCGCGGGCGATGACCTTGTCCGAATGGGAGCGCCCCCTGGCCCCAGGGTAGGAGAGGCGCTGGAGGCGCTGCGCGACGCCCTCCTGGACGGCGTGGTACGCACACGGGAGGAGGAGGAGGCATTCTGCCGGCGTTTCCTCCAGACGGCGTGAGGCAAGCGCCTCAGCCCATAGAAACTATCTCAAGACGGTTTGCCATGCCCCCGCCTTCAGGCGGGAGCATCATGCCGCACCGTTATGGTCGTTGACAACATAACCTGCCAATTGGGTTCCGACTTAACCCCCTCTGGCTCCCTCCTTCGTCCCGATTCCACCGGGACTCAAGAGCTTGCCCTGAGCGCAGAGAAGGAACAGGCTATTCC
>JACQUH010000324.1 GCA_016210375.1 Chloroflexota bacterium | reverse complement strand
TTCTTCAGGTTCGGGTAGTCCATCTCCCAGCGGCGCATGACCCGAGGCGTGTAGTTTTCCACCACAACGTCGCTCACCCTTACCAGGTCCTTGAAGGCCTCACGGCCCTCTTCGCGGGAGAGGTCCAGGGTCAGGGAGCGCTTGCCCCGGTTCAATACGTTGAAGGTGGCGCCCCGGTTCCAGGGGTCATGGCCCGGCTCGTCGTCCGGAGCCCCTGCTGCGGCGGAGCGGTCCGGGTGCTGGATACCCTCCACCTTGATGACCTCGGCGCCCAGGTCTGCCATGATGCCGCAGGCGTAAGGCATTGCAAACACATAGGTGGAGTCTATGATACGGATGCCATCCAGTGGACGTCTGATCATGGCTTTCTTCTCCCCTCGTTCGCTTACGGGCCGTTTTCGGGCCGCACATATCATAGCACCGACGGACCTGCTGAGCATTAGCGGATTGTGGTGAACATCTTGGCACGGCTCCGCCGTGCCAAGATGTTCACCTTTACCAGCACTCACTTCCCTTAGTAACTATCTCAAAAGTCGCTTGGCACCGCCCCTTGATGATGATTGACCAATTACAATGCCAAAGAGACCCAACCTGTCCCCCTGTAGTCCCCCTCTCCCGAGGGGAGAGGGGGACGATATTCTGTGGAAACGGTATGATGCGGCTTTGCCGCATCATACCGTTTCAAACCTACCTTCTCCCCCTTCCCGTGCGGGAAGGGGGAGCCAGAGGGGGTTAGGTCGGAACCCAATTGGCAGACTATTTTGTAGATGACCATTAGCGCCAGGGGACGGTGCCACCACTACAGAGCAAAGAGATCTCTTCGCCTGCCTCTCTTTGCAGGCCTGGCAGATAAACCCTTATACTGGACTGCTGAACGGTTATAGGAGTAGCGGATGACCAATAGCAACCACTCGGCCACGGGGCGTGGCGTCACCATATGGCTCACGGGCCTCTCCGGGGCGGGCAAGAGCACCATCGCCGACAGGCTGGCGGAGTACCTGCGTCGGGCCGGCAAGAGGGTGGAGGTGCTGGATGGGGATGTGGTGCGCACCAACCTGAGCAAGGGCCTGGGCTTCAGCAAAGAGGACCGCGACACCAACATCCGGCGCATCGGCTTTGTTGGCAAGCTGCTCACCCGAAACGGCGTGACTACCATCGTGGCGGCTATCTCTCCCTATCGCGATGTGCGGGACGAGGTGCGGCGGGACATCGGCGACTTCGTGGAGGTGTACGTCCATTGCCCGCTGGAGGAGCTGTCGCGGCGGGACGTGAAGGGTCTCTATGCCAAGGCGATGCGAGGCGAGATCCCCAACTTCACGGGCGTCTCGGACCCCTACGAGGAGCCTCTGCACCCCGAAGTGATGGTGAGCACCGATCGGGAGACGCCGGACGAGAGCGTGGGCAAGGTCATCGCAAAGCTGGAGGAGCTGCGCTACCTGGAGCCGAAGAAGGCTCCCGCTGCCGCTCGCCGCTAGCAGGCGCGGATCAGACACGATGCAACAGGTAGGGGCGAGTCCACGACTCGCCCCTACGGCTGAAAGATACCGACGTTCCGCAATGAAAGGGACCACCTTGACCTCTGACTTCAACCCCGAAACAACGGTTATCCCTCCCCACGGCGGGAAGCTGGTGGACCGCCGGGTGCCTCCCCAGGAGCGGGAGGCTTTCCTGCGCTCCGCCAGGGCCCTGCCCCGGGTGCGGCTCAATGGATTGCAGGCCTCGGACGTGGAGATGATCGCCATCGGTGCCTTCAGTCCCCTGGTGGGGTTCATGGGCCAGGCCGACTATCGCGCGGTGGTGGAGCACATGCACCTGGCAGGCGGGTTGCCGTGGTCAATGCCTGTGACCCTGGCAGTGGACCAGGAGACGGCCAGGAGGGTCAGGGACGGCCAGGAGATAGCCCTGGAGGACGAGGAAGGACGGCTGCTGGGTACGATGGCCCTGCAAGAGCGGTACGCCTACGACAAGGAGGAGCAGGCCCGCAAGGTGTACGGCACCACAGAGGAGGCCCACGCCGGCGTGGCCAACGTGTACGCTCAGGGCCCCGTCATGCTGGGCGGTCCAATCCGGTACGTGGGTGTGCCCCGGGAGGAGCTACCCTTTCCGGAGTATCGCCTGGAGCCTGTAGACACGCGGCGCGCATTCCAGGAGCGAGGGTGGAAGACGGTGGTGGGCTTCCAGACGCGGAACCCGGTGCACCGCGCCCATGAGTACATCCAGAAGTGCGCCATGGAGGTGGTGGACGGCCTGCTGCTGCACCCCCTGGTGGGGGCCACCAAGGGGGACGACATCCCGGCGGAGGTGCGCATGAGGTGCTACCAGGTGCTGCTGGAACGTTATTACCCCCAGGATCGCGTGTTGCTCTCGGTGAACCCGGCCTTCATGCGGTACGCGGGGCCACGGGAGGCCATCTTCCACGCCCTGGTGCGCAAGAACTACGGCTGCTCCCACTTCATCGTTGGCCGCGACCACGCGGGAGTGGGCAACTACTACGGGACCTACGCCGCCCAGCACATTTTCCGGGAGTTTCAGCCGGGGGAGCTGGGTATCCAGCCCCTGTTCTTTGAGAACTCTTTCTTCTGCCGGGCCTGCGGCAGCATGGGCACAGCCAAGACCTGCCCCCACGATAGCGCCAACCACGTCTTCCTCAGTGGCACCCAGGTGCGGAACATCCTGAGCAAGGGGGAGATGCCGCCGGTGGAGTTCTCGCGCCCTGAGGTGGCGGCTGTCCTCATGGAGGCATACCGGCAGCGGTAGGACTGCCCAAAGGACAGAAGGAGTTGGGGCGTTCTTCAAAGAAAACCCAGGGCTCAAGCCCTGGGTTTTCTTTGCCTTGCTTAGCGACTATCTCAAAACCCATCTGGCACCGCACCCTGATGGGTATTGAACAACGATGATGCCATTGAGACCTAACCTCTCCCCGTGTGATCCCCCTCTCCGCAACGGAGAGGGGGACGAAAATCAGATGTATCGGTGTGATGCGGCAAGG
>JACQUH010000327.1 GCA_016210375.1 Chloroflexota bacterium | reverse complement strand
GGGAGAGCCAGAGGGGGTTAGGTCGGAACCAAATTGGCAGGTTATTTGGTCAATCACCATAAGGGGGCGGCATCATGCCCCAGTCCTTTCCCGATGAATCGGGACTCAGGGCAGGCTCTTCAGAATCTCCATCAACAAGAATAACCCTTGCCATCCCCTGCCTCCTGCCCTACCATTGCCCTGCTATGACGGTTGCTTTCCACCTTCAGGCCACCGACGGCGCGGCCAGGGCCGGCCTGCTGAGCACGCCCCACGGCGACGCGCCAACGCCCCTTTTTCTGCCTGTGGCCACCCAGGGTTCGGTGAAAGGGGTTTCACCCCAGGAGCTGCGGGAGCTGGGCGTAGCGATGCTTTTGGGGAACACGTACCATCTCTACCTGCGCCCCGGAGTAGAGCGGGTGCGCGAGATGGGCGGCCTGGGCGCCTTCATGGGGTGGGATGGCCCCACGCTCACCGACAGCGGCGGCTTCCAGGCCTACAGCCTCGGCTCCCGAGTGAAGGTCACCGAGGAGGGCATCCTCTTTCAATCGGTCCTGGATGGCAGCCGGCACCTCTTCACCCCGGAAAGGGCTGTGGAGTACCAGGAAGGGCTGGACGCGGACATTGCAATGGCCCTGGACCACTGCCTGGTCTACACCCAGGACAGGGAGGCCGTGGAACGCGCCATGGAGCGCACCCACCGGTGGGCGCAACGCTGCCGGGAGGCTTGGCGCTCCGATAGCCAGGCCCTCTTTGGAATAGTGCAGGGGGGCGTCTTTCCCGAGCTGAGGGAGCAGTCCGCCGCCGCTCTCACCCGGCTGGACTTCCCGGGGTACGCCATTGGCGGCCTTGCCGTGGGCGAGTCCAAGGCCACCATGTACCCCCTGGTCTCCCACACCGCTGCCCTGCTGCCTCCGGAGAGGCCCCGCTACCTCATGGGCGTTGGATCGCCGGAGGACCTGGTGGAGTGTGTGCTCCGTGGCGTGGACATGTTTGACTGCGCCTTGCCCACGCGGGTGGCCCGTAATGGCGCGCTGTTTACTCGCCAGGGCAGGGTAGACGTGACGAGCGCTGCGCTGTTTGGGGGCCGCCAGGGGCCTGTGGAAGAGGGGTGCGACTGCTACACCTGTCGCCGCTTCTCGGTGGGGTACCTGCATCACCTCTTCCGTGCGAAGGAGCTTTTGGGGTTGCGGTTAGCATCTATCCACAACCTGCGGTTCGTGATGCGGCTCATGGAAGAGATGCGGCGGGCCGTTCTGGAAGGGCAGTTTCAGGCTTTCGCCCAGGCGTTTCTAGAAACGTATAGGCCAGCCAATGAGGAGGAGCGGTTGCGCCAGGCCGGAATGCGAGGGGCAAAAGCCAGGGTGTCCTAGCCGTAGGAGCAAGGCTGAAACCCTTCCCTCCCACTGCAATCCTGACCGGTCTCTACAGCCCTCTCGCAAGTCGCCATGCCTGGATGGACTGGGCGTGTTCGGGGTAGTGGCCGTAGGTATCCAGGCGGAGCCGGCGGCGCACACGCGTCTCCGTGCTGAAGTGTCCTTCCGGTACCGTCTTGAGGAAGGCGATGAGCCTGCGATGGGTGTCGCCAAGCTGGGAAAGCACCTGGTCAAGAGGCAAGCTGCCTTTCAAGGCGGCCTGCTGAGCGTTGAAACGGTCAACGCCACCGTAGACCGGCGTACGCCGTCCTTCCATGAGCACGGGTAATGACTTGAGGGTTTCCTGCTCCCACGTAGTCACGTGGCCTATGATGTCTTTGACCGACCACCCGCCAACAACGCCTGGCGTTTCCATGGCGGGCTCCGTCAGGCCGGCGTAAGAGTGGAGGAAGTGGCTCCACTGGAGGTCTATGCGCTGGAGAAGCTGCTGGCGATCCAAGGTAATGCTCTAGGAGTGGCGTGCTATCGCCCGCCAGCCACCGCGGGGACAATGCTCAGCTCGTCTCCCGTGGCAATGGGCGTCTTGACACCCTGGAGAAAGCGCACGTCTTCGCCGTTGAGGTAGATGTTCACAAAGTAGCGAAGGTCGCCGTTCTCATCGCAGAGCCGCTCTTTGATCCCGGGGAACTGGCCTTCCAGGGCGTCAATGCTCTCCTGGACGTTCGCTGCCTCTAGCTGCACCGTCGGCGCGCCATTGGTGACGCGGCGCAGCGGCCCCGGGATCCGTATGGTCACACCCATCGGGTTCGTCCTCCTGAGTTGGGTCCTTGGATAGGTTCCTATTGTAGCAGACGGGCCGTGGAAGGCTAGCCCTCCACAACGTCGCCGCTGACGGGGTCTACCCGCACGCCCATTTGCTTGACCCAGGCGAGGCCCCGCTCTATCTCCGACTCGTCCCCGTCTAGCTCCAGAATCACCCAGCCCATCTCCTGGCGGACATCCGCCCGGCGGATGTTGGTCACCACGTTGAACTCGCGGCCCAGGTGGTGGATCACCGGCTCGGTGATGAGGTAAGGGGGAAAGGTGAACCGTACCCGTTTGACTGCCATGGCGGCTCTCCCCTTTGATTTGGCTACCTAAAGGCCATTGGAAGGATCTAGGGTGGTGAATCCAAAGATCGTTACAAGAGTCATTCTGAGCGCAGCGAAGAATCTGGGGTGGGGTCTCCTACCGCCCCAGATGCTTCACTTCGTTC
>JACQUH010000325.1 GCA_016210375.1 Chloroflexota bacterium | reverse complement strand
GGATAAGCCCTACAAGAAGTCGGCCCGCGTGGTCGGCGAAGTGCTGGGTAAGTACCACCCCCACGGCGACTCCTCGGTCTACGACGCCATGGTGCGCCTGGCCCAGGACTTCTCCATGCGCTATCCCCTGATTGACGGCCAGGGCAACTTCGGCAGCGTTGACAACGACCCGCCCGCCGCCATGCGCTACACCGAGGCCCGCCTTTCACCAGTCGCCATGGAGATGCTGGCGGACATTGACCGGGAGACGGTGGACTTCGCCCCGAACTTTGACGGCTCCCTGATGGAGCCAACGGTCCTTCCGGCCCGCCTGCCCAATCTTCTGGTCAACGGCGCCGCCGGGATAGCCGTGGGTATGACCACCAGCATCCCGCCCCACAACCTGCGGGAGGTGTGCGAAGCCATCGTCTACCTCATCGGCCACCAGGATGCGGGGCTGGACGACCTGATGGGATGTATTCAGGGGCCAGACTTCCCCACCGCAGCTTTAATCCTCGGCCAGGAGGGTATCCGCAGGGCCTATGAAACGGGGCAAGGGCGCGTCATCGTCCGGGCCAAAATGGAGGTGGAGGAGGTCAGAGGAGGTCGCTTCCGCCTGGCAGTCACGGAGCTGCCCTACCAGGTGAACAAGGCCGCCCTGGTGGAGAAGATTGCCACCCTTGCCAAGGAGCGCAAGATTGACGGCATCACCGACGTGCGAGACGAATCGGACCGCCACGGCATGAGGGTGGTCATTGAGCTGCGCCGGGATGCCCAGGTACAGGTTATCCAGAACAACCTGTACAAGCACACAGCCCTGCAAGGGGCCTTCTACATCAACATGCTGGCCCTGGTGCACGGCCAGCCCCAGACCCTTCCCCTCAAGGCCATCCTCCAGCACTACATTGACTTTCGGGTGGAGGTCATCCGCCGCCGCACCCAGTACGACATCCGCAAGGCCGAGGCCAGGGTGCACATCCTGGAGGGCCTGCGGGTCGCCATCAACAACCTGGACGCCATCATCCAGCTTATCCGCAGCTCCCCAGACACCGAGGCGGCCCACCAGGCCCTGATGCAGCGCTTCTCCCTGGACGAAGTCCAGGCCCAGGCCATCCTGGAGCTGCAGCTCCGCCGGTTGGCCGCTCTGGAACGCCAGAAGATTGAGGACGAATACCAGGAGCTGGTGGGGCTCATCGCGGAATGGCAAGCCCTGCTGGCGGATCCCGCCAGGGTGCTGGCCGTGGTAGCCGAGGAGACCCTGGCCCTGAAGGAGAAGTTCGGCGACGACCGCAGGACGACCATCATACTGGAGGAGATGGAGGAGTCCAGCCTTGAGGAGCGTATCCCTCACCAGGAGCTGGTGCTCACTTTGAGCCAGCGGGGCTACGTCAAGTGCATCCCTGCTGCCACCTACCGCCGTCAGCACCGTGGGGGCAAGGGAGTCCGCGGCCAGACCACCCGGGAAGACGACAGCCTGATGGAGCTGGTGGTGGCTGACACCCATGACACTATCTACTTCTTTACCAACAGGGGCAGGGTCTACTCCCAAAAGGTATACCGGCTCCCTGCCGATACCTCCCGCACTACTCGGGGCACCCACCTGGTACAGTACCTGAACCTCAAAGAGGACGAGCGGGTCCAGACGATTCTGGACGTTTCGGCCCCAAACATGGACCAGAACCTGGTCCTTGTTACTCGCCTGGGGGAAGTGAAGAGGATGAAGCTTGTGGAAATCGCCAACTTGCGCTCCAATGGCCTGAATGCCATGGACCTGGAGCCCGGGGATGAGCTGGTGGCGGTGCGCATCGCCCAGGACAACGATGAAGTCATCATGGTCAGCCGCGAAGGGTCTTCCATTCGTTTCCGGGTGAACGAGGTGCCCTCTCGCTCCAGGGCGGCTGGGGGCGTCAGGGGCATGCGAATGCGGGAAGATGACCGTGTGGTCGCGATGGATGTCGTGGCGCCCGGGATGCAGCTCCTTGTCATCAGCGAGTTGGGTTACGGCAAGCCCACGTCATTGTCCAGCTACCGTCGCCAGGGCAGGGGAGGCATCGGCCTGCTCACCTTCCGCATTGCTCCTAAGTCTGGGCCCGTGGCCACCGCCAAGATCGTGAGCGAGACCGACGACCTGGTCATCATTTCAGAGAAGGGGCAGGTCACTCGCACAAGCCTCTCGGAGATACGGCAGTTGGGCCGCACCAACACCCGCGTCAGGATCCTCTCCCAGGGCGACCACGACAAGGTTGTGGCCATTGCAGCCTTCAACCCCCGAGAGCGGCAGTTTTCTGACCAGCTAGAGATGGAGGTGGACGAAGAGGTCATCTCCACCAACGGCCACAGGAAGAATGGCCGGGGTGGCAATGGAGCAGACGAGGACGCCTAGTTGACCTAACCCCCTCTGGCTCCCTCCTTCGT
>JACQUH010000319.1 GCA_016210375.1 Chloroflexota bacterium | reverse complement strand
GAATCGGTGTGATGCGGCCCTGCCGCATCACACCGATTCAAACCTATCTTCTCCCCCTACCCGTGCGGGCAGGGGGAGCCAGAGGGGGTTAGGTTATTGATTCAATGCCCGTCAGGCTGGGGTGAAGAGAGGCTCTCTTGAGATACTTTCTAGAGAGGTCGCCGGGGCCCCTCGGTGGACGGGTTGCGGGGAGCGCTTGCCACTTCTTGCGCCAGCCTCTCCAGAGAGAGGCCCTCCTTGCGGGCTCGGAGGTCCAGGTAGACCAGGGTCAAGGCAATGTACAGTATGGGCGTGGCGAGGGTCTGGCCCAAGGTAGCCAGGAAGTCTCCCCACCTCGTGCTGACCAGGGCAAGGCCAAGTCCCGGCAAGGAGGCCAGGAGTGCGACAGCCACGGCCAGAAGGGAGAAAACGAGGAGGATGCCGAAGATACGCCACCAGCTTCCCCGGACAAGCTGCCAGCTCCGCATCAGGGCTGCCATGGGGCCGCCGCCCTCTATGACCACCGCCTGGATGTAGCAGGACCACGCCACCATGACAAACACCAGGATGGGCAAGCCCACCAGCAGGGCGCTCAGCAGCAAGGCCGCAAAGAGGGCGCCCATGTAGGCCAGGTTGTTGAGGAGCAGCGATGTGCCGTTGTTCATGGCCCCTACAAAGCTTTGCATCGCTCCAGTCCGCTGCCCGACATACAAACGGGCAACAGAATAGGCCACAGCGGCGCCCGCTATAGGAGAAAAGAACAGCCATACCAGTGTCAACACCAGGCGCACGCTCTCCCCTGAGACGAAAGTCGCAGCGAGAAGGGGTATCTGAGCGAAAAGCGCAATCCTCACAATAGGGCCAAAAAGGCTCAAGTAAACCCCAAGAGTGTGGCTGAGGAGCTGTCCCAGGCTGCTGGGGGCAAGAGCATCCGTCGCCGCCTGCTGGCCGCGCTGTGCACTTTCCAGGGCAGAGGGGGACTGCTGCTGGGATGCACCACCGGGCGGCGTTGGCAGGGGGGCGCCACACTCGGAGCAGAAGGCAGCATTGGCTGGGTTGGTGATGCCGCAGTTGGGGCAGTTCATAGAGGTACTGTCACGCCCTTACGAGGCTGGGCGAGTAGTTGCTGGCCTCAAGAACGGCTCTGGCCGTCATGCCGACCAGGGTGGCAGGCCGCGCAGAGGGGTGCCCATCCAGGTACCGGCGCACGATCCGGTAGCCGATGGTGTACCCGGTCCAGACGGGTACGCGGTCGTTGTCGCCGAAGAGGAAGCGCCGGATCTCGCCTGTGTCGGAGGTCGCCAGGCGGCGGCGGACCCTGGGCCATATCTGCTCCTCTGCCTGGGGTGAAAGGGCGCCGATGCTTGGCGGGGAGGCCTGGGGGCAAAGCTCCAGAGCGAAGGCGTCGGCGATGCCCTCGGCGAGCATGGCGTCCAGCAGCGTCTCCGGCTCCTGGCTTTTCTGGTACACCAGCCGGCCGCTGTTCATCCAGCGGGGGAACAGCAGGTTTCGCACCAGGTGGGCGTACTCGTGGGCGAGGGTGTAGGCGAACCACTGCTGCCAGGGACCTACGGGCCACAGGAAAACCAGGGTCGCCTGGGAGCCGAGGCTGACGCCCAGCACACCCCTCATCTGGGAGGTGAGCACCTTGCTCTGGCCGTCGCCGGGCAGGAGCAGGACGCGGGCGGACAGGTCGGGCCTTGGGAGGGCCTCGGCGCACCGCCGCAGGGTCTGTTCAGCCAGCTCCTTGGCGTGGGCGGCCTCCACCTCCTCCAATGCCCTGGCCAGGGCGACGGGGTCCGGATCGCCAAGCTGGGCCACGGCCATGCGCTGGCCCAGGTCGGCAAAGGCGGCGTCGGTGACGGAGAGCATGTGGTGCACGTAGGTGCGCAGGTTGGACCAGAGGGAGTCCAGGGCGGCGTCCGCCGGCAGGCCTTCCACGTCCTTGACGAACCTTTTTACCACCCGGTAGGCGGGTATGACGGTGATGCTCATGAAAAGACGACCAGAGGAACGGGCCTTTATGCCCCATGGCAACGCCCGTATCTTCCGTATCTTGGGACGTAGGGCCATTGTAGGGCAGGGGCAGGCCTTTGAGAAGGGAGGCGAGATGAATCTATCGTTATCCCTAGCTCTTCTGCTCCAGAGAGCCTTGCGGAAAAGGTCTTGGGGAAAAGGCGACGTACGAAATAAGCACCCCTTCACGGTGTCGTGAAATAGCGGGCGACTGCCCTTGCCGCAAGCTTGCTCTCAAGGGCAGGCTCTCAATCTCCTCTGGCGCTAGAGCCGGATGGGTTGCACGGAGACACCCTGGAGGGGGTCCAGGTGGACGAGGACGACGGTATTGTCGCGGGTGCCGGAGGGGGCTCCGCTGTAGTAGGCCGGCGCGTTGCCGTTGCCCACGTGGCGGAATTGGTGCACGTGGCCCAGGGCAATGTAGTCGCAGTCGGCGCCCGCCAGCTCGCGCTGGCTGATGGGCGACGAGCGTCCTTCATTGGCGGACTCGCTGATGACCAGGCCGTGGGCTATGGCTACGTACCAACCACCCTTGGGCCTGGGCTCCAGGCCTCCCAGGGGCCTGAACTCCGGCGCGTGGTCATAGACAGGCCTTCCCCACACGGCGAGGTCCAGAGGTTCCACGATGGCCATCTCCCCCTGGGGGGCCAGGAGGACGCGGATGTTGGCGGGAAGGAGCGTCTTGTGGAAGGTGAGAGAGGTAAGAAGGGTATCGTGATTGCCGGGGACGATGATGACGGGGCAGGCCAGGCCTCCCAGGGACTGGAAGGCATAGGAGGCGGTTTCGGGCGAAATCCTCTGGGAGTCAAAGAGGTCGCCGGCAATGAGCAGGGCGTCCGGGGAGTGCCGGCAGGCCGCCTCTACCACGGCGTGAAGCCCCTGGATGGCCTCGGCGGGATAATCGTCGCTGCCCAGGTGCAGGTCCGCGGTATGGAGGAGCCGCAGGGGTCGGCGTACACTGGCAGTTTTATGGGCTTCCCTCGGTTCCAATCGGCCTCCTGGGACAATACGAGCATCCCCCAAGGGCACAAAGGGGCAGTACCTTTGCCCGGGTGTGTGCTCCTGGACTCACAAGCCGGCGGGGCTTGCCCAATCTGTTTGAGGGCCCGCAGCAGAGGGACTACATCCGGCTGCTGCCGCCTGCGGCGCGCTCCCTGCTGTAGCAGTCGTTGCAGTAGACCGGCCGGCCCTGGCGGGGCTCAAAGGGAACCTCAGCCTCGCGCCCACAGTTGGCGCATACGATGGCGTACATCTGGCGGGGGCCGCTGCTGCTTCTGCCACCACCGCTGCCACGCTCCTGCTTGCGGTTCGCCCGGCAGGTTGGACATCGCCGTGGCTCATTGGTGAAACCCTTGGAAGCATAGAACTGCTGCTCGCTGGCTGTAAAGGTGAACTGTTGGCCGCATTCGGCGCATACAAGTGTCTTGTCCGAGTAGAGCATCGGATGGCCTCCTGGGATCCTCTTGGTGAGATACGTTTGGCGCTAGCAAGGTCATCCAATGCCGTGTTACATAGGAGCATGGTTGAAACCTGGACTATGGCCAACGGCGAGCATTATAGAGAAATGGAGCGTGCAATGCAAGAGAATACCCCTTGATGAGTGTCTGGGACATCGCCAATGCCCTGCTGCTCGCCGAAATGAGACGCGACGCGCCTTCCAAATAGCTCTTGCTGACGTATCGCATCCCGGTGGGCCGTGCCCGCTCACTGAATTCGGAACACCTGCGGCAGGCTGCCAGGCGCTCACTGTCCAGGTGTACCTCCTCCTCAAAAGGAAGGAGGAGCAATAGCAGATGTCAACACACTCTGTTGACGGCTGTAAGGCTGGTGTACAAGAATCCTTCTGGCATGGCTTATTGCCATTGGGAGGAACCCTGGAGTAGCGTAGAGGGACCGGGCATCCAGCCAAAGGCGGGCAGTACATGGCCGCAAGAGAAGTCACCATCGGCATGGACGTGGGCGGGACCAAGTGGGAGACGGCCCTGGTGGACGGCCAGGGGCGAATCCTGGCTTCGGTGCGCACGGCCAGCAGGTACGGCATGAGGGTGGAGGAGCTGGTGGAGGGCGCCAGGGCATCGGTAGCCAAACTGAAGGCGCAGGTGGAGGGTATTGAACTTGTAGGAGTTGGAGTGGGGTTTGCCGGGCAGATAGACCCGGAAACGGGAACGGTGATAGGGTCTCCCAACGTGGGATGGCAAAACGTCCCGCTCAAAGAGGCGCTAGAGTTCGCGTTCAACCTGCCCGTCGTGGTGGTCAACGACGTCCAGGCGGCGACCTGGGTGGAGTGGAAGCTGGGCAGCGGGCGCGGCGCAACGCACCTGGCCTGCATCTTCGTCGGCACGGGCATTGGCGGCGGCCTGATACTGGATGGCAAGCTGTACCGGGGCAGCGCCGGCAGCGCCGGGGAGATCGGCCACACCATCCTCAACGCTCAAGGTACGCTTTGCAGGTGCGGCGCGCAAGGCTGCCTGGAAGCGTATGCTGGCGGCTGGGCGATAGCCCTGCGCGCGCAGGAGGCGGTCCAGCGGGACACGGAGGGCGGCAGGTTGATGCTGGCGCTGGCCGGCGGCGACCTGCGGCAGGTGACGGCGGCCACGGTGTCCCAGGCGGCCCACACAGGCGACCCGCTGGCCGCGCGCCTCGTGCAGGAGGTGGGGGCAGACCTGGGG
>JACQUH010000318.1 GCA_016210375.1 Chloroflexota bacterium | reverse complement strand
TGACTATCTCAAAATTAGCTTGGCTCCGCCCCCTGAAGTTTATTGACTACATAACCAACTCTTGCTCCCCCTTCCCCCACGGTATGGGGGATAATATTGTTTTTAATCGGTGTGTTGCGGCTCTGCCGCATCACACCGATTCAAACCAATCTTCTCCCCCTTCCCGTGCGGGAAGGGGGAGCAAGAGAGGGTTAGGTAGTCAATAACCTTCAGGGGGCGGCGCCAAGCTACTTTTGAGATAGTCATTTAGTCAATGACCACAGTGAGGGGTAGAAGCATCATGCGGTAGCTACCTGAGGACCAGTCCCAGGCGGGACTCAAGGTACAGGGTCAGGGCATCCATCTGGCCGAAGGTGTAGCTGGGGACGGGGCCGTCGACGGGCTTGTCCCGGACGGTGGCGATGATACTCTCGGGTGGGGGCGAAAGCGGCTCATTGTCCACCATGAGCACCTTTGGCGCTGAGCTGCCCTTGAACCCCTCGGCGATTACCACATCGTACCCGCCGCCCAGGGAGGCCACGATGGCTTCCAGCAGGGCGTCGCCCTCAGTGCGACGGGTCACAGTGATCTGGCCCGGGGAGCTGGCGACGACCGCATGGGCGCCAGCGGCGAAGAGCCTGGCGGTGTCCTTTGGCTGCGGCGCGACCTCGTGCCCGTGGGGACAGTGCTTGACAGCGGCGACGCGGTACCCCTTGCCCGACAAGATGGACACAAGGGCGGCGGCCACCCGGGTCTTGCCGCTGTCGGAGTTGCCCACGATGGCAATGACGGGCGTCGTCATGCCCGCGCCTCCTGGGGCAAGCGCTGCGCCAGTCTCCAGGCAGCGAGGTAGCTGTCGGGGGTGTCAATATCCACAGCGGAGAGGCGTGCCTGCCCGGCTTCCCCAAGAGCGGCCTCTTCAAGGATCCGAAGGTGACAACCCTCAAGGAGGGCCCGCAGAGAGGTAACGCCCCTTTTCAGCAGCGCCTCTGCTTTGACGAGGCATCGCTCCGAATACCAGGCGTGGAGCGGCTGGAGCAGGCCGCCCGATCGTAGCAGCACGATGTCGCACCCCTCGGCCCACAGGGCCATGCGCTCCACAACCTGGCGGTCAAGGAAGGGCATATCGCAGCCGGCGACGAAGCACCATGGGGCGTCGCTAGCGGCCAGCCCGGAAGCCAGTCCAACCATGGGGCCCCCCAGGGCCATCGCATCATAGACCACGCTGGCATTCACGGGAGGGAGAGACTGGCCGGGCCGGGCCACAACGATTACCCGGCGAAAGTGGGGACTGAGAGATTCCACGGTGGCCTGCACCAAGGCGCCTTGACCCCACGGCAAGAGGGCCTTCGGGGCGCCCATGCGGCGGCTCTGGCCCCCCGCCAGGATGATGGCGTCTGCCTCGCAAAGCGAAAGGCTCACTTCTGCTCCCTTCGGGCCACCTGACTGGTTTCAGCCACGCCCGCCTGCGGTTGCACATGCTTCGCCGCCGGCCCCAGACTCTGGCAGGGGTCTGGACTTGCCCGCCTAGTGCGTAGGAGCGATCCCATTCCTGGAGACTTCACCCTTGACCGGCGGCTCCTCTTCGCCGCTGCTGCCCTTGCGGAACTCACGGATGCTCTTGCCCAGGGCGCCGCCGATAGAGGAAAGCTTACCGACGCCAAAGACCAGCATCACGATGACCAGGATGATGATGAGCTCCATGGGACCCATTCGGAAAGGCATTTCACACCTCCCTTACTGTGAGAAAGGGGCCTTGCTCCCGCGGACCAGGGCGGTACGACTGTTTAGAGAGTCCCCTTCACGCCTGGCCGCCTACTTCTAGCCGCCACCGCTGCGGCGGCCACGCAGCGCCCGAAAACCGAGCACGGCTGCGGCGCCCACGACAATGATGCCCGCAACCGCCCCGAGGATCGCCAGGGGCGAGCCTCCCCCTGCTCCGGCGGGGGTAGGCGTGGCGGCCGCAGGCTGCCCAAGGCTTGCCTGGGTCCACAGGGAGTAGGCCTTCTGGCCATCCCGCTCGTTCCGGGCCCCGTCCCAAGCGGCGAAGGCGACGGGCAGGGGCGCGCCCTCCCTGATGGTGAACTTCTCCTGCTCCCGGGGAAGGGAGACCAAGATATGCCATGCGCCGTCCTGGTAGGCCCCTTTGCCCGCGCCGTCCTGGGTCTTGTGGGGCTCCAGGGTACCAAAGCCTTCGCTGCGCATCTTCTGCACAGGCCCCACCTTCTCCTGAACCTGGGGATCGGCCAGATGGTTGCCCGCGGCTGCCGCCGTCAGATACTCTTTGCGACCTTTGGTCAGGTAGTCCGAGGCCTCGGCCATCTGGCCCGCCTCTACTCCCGAGAACTGGTACCAGTCGGCGTACATGTTGGGGTAGGCTTCGTCCACGTCCTTCAATCGCCCAAACTGCCAGTCACTCTTCCAGTGGTAGATGACCACACCGTTGCCACCCTGCCCCATGGTGATAGGCGGCGTGCCCTTGGAAGGGTCCTCAGGCAGCATCACGGCAACGCCGTCCCGGTACTGCATGACGGTCCCCAGGTCTGCGTCCTGGTGGACGTCGGGCCATTCAATGAGGACGGCCATTCGCTGGGCGTCGTACAGGGCGCGCACCGTGAGGTTCTTGGCCCCTGCTTCCTTGACGCGGGGCAAGGCGACGGTCTGGGGGAGCATCATGATGGAGGCCGGAACCGCCTGGGCCCACGCGGCGTCGGTCGGCTCCGTGGGCACCTGTCCCACTCGGGCAGCGACGAGGGCCGGCAGATTCTGGGCACTGGCGGACTTCCATAGCGGGCGCGCTGCCCAGGCCAGGGCCGTGGCGGCCACTCCCATGAGCGCCCATCGGCGGGTGGTGTTGCGCTCCAATACTTTCATGGGCTTTCCTTTCGGTGGCGGCTGAGGACCCATTTCCTCCCGGGTCCTGGGAACTGAGCACGTCCTAGGGCAAGCTGGCATCCAGGGGGCACTCATCGCAGTCAACCGCCGCTTCTTCCTCTTCCAGGGGTATGATGACCTGGCGTGAGGGCGCTGGGCTGACCCCAAAGGCCCCGAACTCGGCCTTCATGTGGGCCTCCAGGAGGCTGATCGCCGCAGCGTAGGGACTCCCCTGCCCTGCTTTCCGACCAACCCTCTTGATGAAGGACTTGATCCAGGGGGCCAGGTGCTCCGTCAAGAACCCCTGCTGGGCCTGCTGGCAAAGGCTGACTTTGTCTTCCCCGTGGCCGTGGTACAGGGCATAGGCCTCTTTTGTCGTGAGGAGATGCATGAACTCCATCTCCACACTGATGTGGTCCAGGCGGTCCCGCAGCTCCGGGTTGGGGGCCACGCCGAAGGCGGTATAAAAGGCGCTGAGTCCGGCGAGGGTCTGGGACTTCAGGAAGATGTGGGTCTCGTCGTATTCCCCTTCGTACTGGGGACAATCCTTGGAGACACCGTGGCCAAAGATGTCTATGTACTGTTCCAGAAGGGCGTCGTCGGAGACGCTGGCCAGGGCGGCGGCCAGCGCCTCGGAGGCCCGGGCCAGCTCCGGCCAGTTTGCCTCGAAAACGGCCTCAGCCGTCCCAGCGGCCTCTTGCAGCAGAAGCTCGCGGACCCCCGCGGCCGGGTACAGGAAGGCCACGGACAGGGCCTCGTACACCGCACTGCGGGCCAGGGGTAGTTGCCAGGAAACGATTGTCGCTATAGCCATGGGACCTCCCGTCCTGTCACTCCGGGCGCCGCGCCGAATCTCGCCTCGTGCGGCTTCATTCCCTCGTCCCGCCCTGCACGCCCAAACGCGGCCACCCCGAGGTGACAAGTACAGTGCCTAGATGGAGTTGTAGTGC
>JACQUH010000317.1 GCA_016210375.1 Chloroflexota bacterium | reverse complement strand
GTGGCCTCGGGTGGCGGCATGTTCACCGACCACTTGGCGTGAGGGCCGTACATCTTTACCTGGTCAACGGTCTGTAGCGCTCCCCAATCTGATAGCTCTGGGGGCCTGTCCGCGGTGAGGAGTAAGATAGGCACCAGGCTGTGCCGGGCCTCGATTACCGCCGGGTGGAAGTTGGCAGTGGCGGTGCCAGAGGAGCATACCAGGGCCACCGGCTCTCCCAGAGCGCGAGCCATGCCCAGGGCAAAGAATGAGGCAGACCGCTCGTCCAGATGGACCCATGTCTTGATGGCGGGCTGGCGAGCGAAGCTGATGGCTAACGGAGAGGAGCGAGAGCCTGGGCAGATACAGACGTGATGGAGGCCACAGCGGGCCAGCTCCTCCACGAAGGCTCCGGCAAAGGCGTAGTTCCGGTTCTCGTACCTCATGCCGGTTCCTGTCCCAGCGCCCTCATCATGGGCTGGAGCTTCATGTCGGCCTCCTGCAACTCCCCATCGGGGTCCGAGCCGTCCACGATGCCCGCCCCGGCGTACAGCGTGGCCCTGCTCCCTTGCAGGAGCGCGGAGCGTAGGGCAATGTACAGCTCCCCCTGGCCGCGATGGTCTATCCAGCCCACCGGCGCACCGTACCAACCTCGGTCCCCTTCTGCCGCGCGGATGGCTGCCAGGGCTGCCGCCTTGGGCACGCCGCCCACGGCGGGCGTGGGATGGAGCGCCGCCGCCAGGTCCAACAGATCCCTGCCTTCAAGGATACGCCCCCGAAAGGCAGTCGCTAGGTGCTGTACGCCCTTCAGTCGCACCAGGCGAGGTTGCGGGTCCTGGCATAGCTCCTGGCACACTCCCAGGAGAGCCGCGGACACCGCCTCCACCACGGCGGCGTGCTCCCGCTGGTCCTTGGCGCTGGCCTGGAGCTGCTGGCCCAGTCGCCGGTCTTCTTCCGGGGTGCTGCCCCGGCCTGTGGTGCCCGCAAGGCAAGACAGCGTGACGACGCCCTCGTCCAGGCGGGCTAGCGGCTCCGGCGTTGCCCCCAGGAGCGTGGAGTCGCCTCGCTCTATGGCGAAGATAGCGCAATCAGGGTAGCCTTCCTGGAGGCGTGCCAGGGCCACCTCTGCGGAGAAAGGCTCCTCCCCGAGCAGCACACGCTTTTTCGCCAGCACCACCTTGGAGAGCCTGCCTGCCCCGATGTCGTCCAGCGCGCTGTTGAGGGCGCTTGCCCACTTTTGCCGGGGTGTCTCAAAGGCCACGACAGAAGGCGGCTGGCGGCCCGCCGGAGGAGCGCTTACCATTGCGCCACCACGGGCCAGGTTTTCCAGTGTTTCCAACAGCCCTTCGGTGGTCGCTTCTATGTCTGTTCCTGGCTCCACCCGCAGGTTCACCGTTAGCCACGCCTCGCCCGCGGCCCAGGTGAAGAGGAGCCTGGGCAGGACAAGGAGGGCATCGGGGAAGTCGCCCCAGGCCGCGTCCCTGGAGGACAGAGGGTCAAAGCGGAAGCCACCCAGGAAGATGGGTCCAACGCCGCGACGCGCCGGCCCCTGAAGGACGGCGTTGGACATGAGGGAGCGCAGGGCCCCCTGTGTCCGACCTATCGCATCGGGGCCGCTGAGGGACACGGACGCGGCCTCGCCAACGCCTACCAGCCAGCAGACTTCACTGGGCCGCGCCCAGAAAGCGCGAGGACCAGGGAGGGCTTTAACGGCAGCAAGGGTGGCGAGCGGGGAGAGCGGCCACGGGAGATGCTGGACGGAGCTTACAACGATGGCCCGTCCTGTGGCCCCGGCCTGCTGCTGGCCCAGGCGCACCGCGCGGGCGAAGCCCTCCAGAGCGGACGACGCCTTAGCCGTGGCGTTCATGACAGGCGCCTCCTGGCAGATGCCGCGATCGCGGGCGTGAAGGACGCTGGCTCCGCGCCGATGCTGCGCATCAAAGCCCCTTGAAGCGGCGGAGTGGCGTTGGTCAGGGGGCTGGGCTGCCCGGTGAGCAGCCAGCGCAGGATAACCTCGTGCAGCGCTCCTACCCACATCTGGGAGACCAGGGCCGTGTCCTGGGGCGGTATCTGGTCTGCAGATACTGCGGCGTCCAGCTCCTCCTGGATCATCTGCGAGAACCGCTCCCGCATGGGCAGAAACCGTCTGTCTGTTTCCCTGCCGTGGCCGATGATGTTCAGCAGCAGCACTTGGGCCACCTTGCGCTGGCGGGCAAAGGTGGACACCAGGGTATCTATGCTGGCGGCTACGCGGTGAAGGGGTGTGGGCTGCCCCTCCATGGCTTCTTGCACCGTCTCCACGAGCTTGTCGCTCATGCGCCCCACCAGGGCCTCCACCATCTTCTCCTTGCTGGGAAAGTGAAAGTAGAAGCTGCCCTTGGAGGAGCTGGCCCGCTCAATGATCTCCTGGACCCCAGCGCCGGAGTAGCCCCGCTGGGCGATGACTTCAGTCGCCGCATCCAGGATGCGGTCGTAGGTGGCGGCGGCGGCGTTGGCAGGGGCTTTGCTCATGATGGGGGGCTAGCCGACCGACTGGTTGGTCTAGTCATGAATAGAATGCCAGATAGGTCGCCCAGTGTCAACGCCCGGGGGTTGACTGCCAGTGTCCGTCGGTGTTTTGGCTGGAGGATTGCAACCTGGGGGTCATTGACTAGATGACCTAACCCCCTCTGGCTCCCTCCTTCGCTTCGCTCAAGAGCTTGCCCTGAGCGCAGAGAAGGGACAAGCTCATCCCCCTGGGGGAAGGGGGAGAAAATACACTGTTTCCGTAGTCTAACGACCCCCTCTTCGCGACGGAGAATGGGATGGAATTGTTGTGAATATCTGGGCACGGCTTCGCCGTGCCCAGATATTCACGTTTAGTAACTATCTCAAAATGGTTTTTCGCCCTGACGAGGAGTTCGTTAACAATTCAACCTAACCCCCTCGTTCCCCCTTCCCTGATAGGGAAGGGGGAGGGAAGAAGTAGGGAAATCCGTGGCACGGCTTTGCCGTGCCACGGATTTCCCTATCAATCAAGTCCCCCTCTCCCCTCGGGAGAGGGGGACTACAGGGGGAGAGGTCAGGACCGCAGCGGCACAATTTTTGGTTAAGGACCATCAGGGGGCGGTACAGAAGAGTTTTGAGATAGTACTTAGAATTTCCCCCTTTCCTGGAGGGAAGGGGGATTGAGGGGGTTAGGTTAACGAGCTCATGACCAGTAGGCTGGGGTCACGGATACTGCTCCCACAGGCGATTGGAAAACCGAAAGACCCGTGTCTGCCAGCCTCCCCCCTTTTCGGCGTCACAGGAGCGTAACACCCCTGAAACACCGGCGTAGCATCCTTGCGCCATGATGATTCTTATAGCAAAGCCATGGCCTATCCTCTATGATAAGCAGGATGGGTAAGATGTTGTTAGTAACTATCGCAAAATGGCTTTCTGCACCCCAGCCTGAAGGCTGGGGCATGACGCCACCCCCTTCAGGGGGCGGTGCCAATGCGAGTTTTGAGATAGTTACTTAGTGGATGGACCAGCATGAGCGATGTAACCTTCGTGATCCTAAGCTTTGAAGGGCCGGATGGCTACTCTCACGCCGGCGGCCTGGGCAGCCGGGTGACAGAGCTGTCCCGGGCCCTGACAGGCATGGGGTTTGAGACCCACCTTTTCTTCATCGGCGACCCGGACCTTCCGGGGCACGAGTCCTTGGAGGGGGGCAAGCTGCACCTTCACCGATGGTGCCAGTGGATCAGCCGCTACCACTCGGCCGGCGTGTACGATGGGGAGGAGGGGAAGCTCAGGGACTGGGAGCGCTCCCTGCCGCCCTGGCTAGAGCGGGAGGTCCTGGCTCCAAAGGTTGGGACGGGAGGCTCTGTCGTTGTCATGGGAGAGGAGTGGCACACCGCCTCCACCATGGTGGCCCTGCGCCAGATCGTGACCCGCCACGGCTGGTATGACCACGTCCGGCTCATATGGAATGCCAATAACTCCTTCTCTTTTCACCGCATCCCCTGGGAGGTCTTGAAGTACGCCGCCACCGTGACCACCGTCAGCCGCTACATGAAGCACCTGATGTGGAGCTACGGTGTGGACGCCCGGGTGGTGCCCAACGGCATCTCCGAAAGCTGGCTACGAGGGGCCGATCCCAGGGCCAGCTCAACCCTGGCGCGCCTGCTGCGAGGCCGCCTGGTGCTCGCCAAGGTGGCGCGCTTTGACCCAGACAAGCGCTGGATCATGGGCGTCCAGGCGGTGGCGCAGATGAAGGCAGATGGCTTGCAACCGCTGCTGCTGGCCCGGGGCGGCCTGGAGGCCCATAAGTACGAGGTGGTGGCCAGGGTGAAGCAGCTTGGCTTACGGCTGAGGGAGGTGCAGTGGCAAGGGCAGGAGCCAGCGGCTTTGGTAGAAGCCCTGCGCCCGGCCCTGGAAGCCGACGTGATTGACATCGGCAGCTTCCTCTCCCAGGCCCAGCGCGAGGTGCTGTTCCGCGCCGCCGATGCCGTGCTGGCCAACAGCGGCCTGGAGCCTTTTGGACTGGTGGGCCTGGAGACCATGGCCAGTGGCGGCGTGGCCTTTGTTGGCTGCACAGGCGAGGACTACGCCACCCCAGGCCATGACGCTATCTCTATCCAGACCAGCGACCCGCGGGAGATCGTCTACAACGCCGTGGCCCTTCACAAGGATAGAGAGGCCTCTATCCAGCTCCGTCACTCCGCCCGGCGCACTGCAGGCCACTACACCTGGCCCGCCGTATTGCACCGGATACTCTTTCCCTTCCTGGAGGAGACGGGTATTCGCCTGCCGCCGGCAATGAAAGCCCAGAGGGCCTCCCTGGTGAGCCGTGAGGCCGACCAGCCTCCCGACGACGGCCATCCCAACGGCGCCATGGAGATGAGGCGCTTGCCGCCCGTCCCGGCGGAAGCAAGAGCGGCGAGATAACCAAACCCCCAGTTGTCTCGCCTGACCTCAGTCCTCCCCCGTCAAGGGGGAAGAAGCCCGGCCCTTCCCCCCTTGCGGGTGAAGGCAGGGACAGTAGGTAGATTGCTGCTCGCAGTGCATAGGTATTGGCGATGTAACGCTTGACGCAAGGCCATCCATTGTCATGCTGAGCTGAGTCCCGGCGCCATCGGGACATCAGCGAAGCATCTAAGGCGTTGGTCCTTTGATGCATTGATCATGGTCACCACAAGGCTGGCGCCCTGGAGTCATTCGGTCATCCTTCAACTGAAGGACTCCCTCAGAATGACAGAATCCCTATGACTTGTGTCAGGCGATACATCACCTTCGGTTATATGGCCTGATGACCGCACCCTGAAGGTCATTGACAAAGCAATCTGCCATTTGGCTTCCGACCCAACCTCCTCTGGTTCCCTCTTTCGTTCTTCCAAAGAAGGACTCAAGGACAGGCTCTTCCTTCAGAGGAAGGGGGAGAAG
>JACQUH010000316.1 GCA_016210375.1 Chloroflexota bacterium | reverse complement strand
TCCCAATCCAGGCCCAGCCAGCGCAGGGACTCCAGGATGCCCTCCAATGCGCCCTCCACCTTGCGCACCTGGTCGGTGTCTTCTATGCGCAGGATGAACGCGCCGCCGGTGTGGCGAGCATAGAGCCAGTTGAATAAGGCGGTCCTGATATTGCCCACATGAGGCTCTCCCGTGGGGCTGGGAGCAAAGCGGACGCGTACTTCGTGCGGTGTCATGGGTGGATTCTAGCACCTGAGGCCAGGGCTGGCGAGGGCCAAGTGAGGGGGAACAGAGTCGCGGTTGGCTATCGCTGTCGTCACGGCAGCTTGACCGAAACATGCCACTCGTACCCCAGGCCCCAGTGGAAGCGGCGGTTCAGCCGTTCCAACGCCACCACACCGCTTACTACTGCCCGCCGCAGGGGAGGCGCGAAGTATACGGCCTTCGCCAGCGTCCGCGCCAGACCCGGGGGCAACACCAGCAAGTCTGCCATCGCCACGTCCGCGTAGCCGCCTCGTTCCATCAGTCGCACGACCTGGCTCCGCCTCCAGAAGGTCTGTTTGTACTCGCGGGCAAAGAGGTTAGCAGCCAGGGCAAAGAGGTTGCGACGGTTTTGCACGGTGAAGTGTATACGACCCCCAGGCCGCACGTATGAGGCGATAGAGCCAATTTGCCGCGCAAGGTCTGTCTCCGACTCCAGGGTGCCGATGAGGAGGACCAGGTCAAAGGCCTGTGCCACGAAGGGCAGATAGTCCATATCCGCCACCAGGAAGGAGCCTCCCTCCGCTGAACGGTGCTCCTGGCAGAAGCGAACGAAGTGGGCCGCCTGGTCTATGCCGAGATACCGTTCGCGTGGGAATAAGGGGGCCGCGCGCCCCGTGCCGCAGCCAATGTCCAGCACCGCCCTGGGTGGCACACCTCCCTCCCGCTGCGTCATGCTCGCCACCTGGTCTAGCTGCATCCGCTCCATCTCCTCCAGGTCGTGGAAGCGCTGCTCCCAGTGGGTCGCCGCCACTCCCGCATAGGTGCGCCGTCGCTTGTCGTCTGTGTGCATTGCCTTCCAGTGTCCTGATACGCCAGAAGCTACCCAAGGAGGAATGAGGGGACGCTCCCATGCCCCTGGCAGGCGCTCTGCCCCTGCACCCCAGGCTGCGCAATGCATTTCGGACGCAGGACACTGGATTTGCAGGGACAATCGCCTTCGGTAATGCGACTCCCAAACCGAGCGCCGAATGGGGTGCGGTGACAGGATGCCTGGTTCCTGCCACGGCGCTGGGAAAAGGTATGGGTGGAATGCTGCAAGAGCCATCAGTGCCGCCCCGGGCCCTGGCGGAGAAGGCCCAGCCTGCGTGCCTAGACAAGGCTCCTGTTCGTCCGCCGGGAAGCAAACCATTGCCAGGCCAGCCGGCCCAGCTTCACCACTCCCAAACCTATCACGAGAGCAAATACCACCCTGGGGAAATAGACGATGAGAGGGCTTACATCTACGGGAGCAACCCCAACAGCAAATCCCACCGCTCCAAAGAACCCCAACCACACTAGCTCCGAGAGCGCCACCCCCAGGGTGAACTTCAACCAAGGCACCCGCAGAACGCCAGAGGTGAGGGAAAGAGGCAAGGCAAGCCCCGGCGTCAGCCGGGCAACGCCGATTTCCAGGGGGGTTGCTCTGGATAGTCGGGTCTCTGCAGAATGCAACCACGACCGCTTCAGACGGACGGCATCCCACACCCTCACCACCAGGGGTTTGCCTGCGACGCGGGAAGCCCAGTAGAGGCTATTGGCCCCGGTGCAGGAGCCGGTGAGAGAAACGGCAAGTATGAGTAGCCCCACCGCCAGGTGGCCCTGGGCCAGGGTGTACCCAGCGAAAAGCAGCACCCCTTCCATGACCAGGGGGAAAGGCACACCAGTCTCGCCCAGCAGGTTAATCAGGAAAACCAGGGCTGGAAAGTGTGGGCTGTCGTAGCTAATGTGGCTGAATATCTGGGTGAGCTGTGCCCACATCGGCTGTGCCCTCGTTGTAGCGTAGGTAAGGAGCAATCCGTAGGAGTTGGGGCACCGTGACAAAGGTGTAGCCTTGCGCCGAAAGCTGCTCAATGATAATCGGCAGGGCCGCCACCGTATTGCTGCGGTCCACACCATGGTGGGTGTCCCCACCATCGTGCAGCAGGATAATGGCTCCTGGCTTGACTTTGCTGACGATGCGGCTAGCTATGACTTGGGGCCGCTGCTGCTTGGGGTCGTTAGCCGAGACGCTCCATGCCACGGCCACCATCTGTTCTCGCTTCACCTCCATAAGCTGCCAGGGTGTCTTCTGCCCAAAGGGTGGGCGGTACAGGTTAGGCAGCGCCCCTGTCAGGACCTCAAGGGATTTTTGGGCCTTGGACAGCTCCTTGTAGCGGGGGTTAAGGAGCAAGCTGATCCCCTTATGGTCCCAGGCGTGGTTCCCAAGGACATGCCCTTCTTTAACAATGCGCCTGGCCGTATCAGGGTAGTATTCTGCATTCTTGCCCACCACAAAGAAGGTGGCCTTCATGCCGTACTGGTCCAGAATATCCAAGACCTGCGAAGTGTACGGCTCGTTGGGGCCATCGTCAAAGGTCAGGGCCACTACCTTCTCACTGGTCTTCTCCTGGGCATACACTTTGCCAAAGAGGGAGGCGGTAGGTACAAAGTAGCCGTACAGGGCGACGCCCATAAACACAAGGAACACCGCAAGGGTTAAAGCAATTGCCATGCTGGGCCTCTTCCTAGGCTCCTCCCTCACATCCCTGCGCTCTCCCTGAGGCATTACGCCAAAGACTTTGTACAGGGCAAGGGTGAGCACGGTCTTGTACAGGTTGTCCACAAGGACCGACTGGAAGAACCGTCCCTTGAAACGACGGCTGGAGCTGTCCATCACTAGCTCTGGGTCATACGAGACGTGGCCCTGTTTGGAGAGCCTGTCCAGCAGGTCTTGCTCGTCGCCGCAGAAGGGCAGGTCAAAGTTGTACGACCCCGCGCGGAGGAGGGCTTCCCGCCGGAAGGCAAAGTTCCCCGCCAGGGCAAACAAAGGCTTCGCGCGGAGCTGGTAAAAAGCGTGGTTGGCAAACCTGGCCGCGCCTGCCAGGGGCCGGTGCCACAGCGGGTCGTCCAGATAGCGGACCCCGCCAGTGAGGCCCGCGTCCTCCGGATGCGAGGCAAAGTGACCGGCGATGCGCTCAAGCCAGTCCGGAGGCAGCACGCTATCGGCGTCTGCCTGGGCAATGATGTCTCCCTGAGCCGCCGTCAGGCCAGCGTCCCGGGCGTAGACCACGCCCTTCCGGGGGCAAGACACGACTCTTGCTCCGTATCGGCGGGCGACCTCAGCGGTGCTGTCGGTGGAGCCATTGTCAACGACGATGACTTCGTACCAGCCACGATAGGTCTGCCGGTTGGCAGAGGTAAGGAAAGAGTGAAGATACCGCCCTTCATTATACGCAGGTACAACAACTGATAGCTTCAACGATACCACCTCCTCCCGCATCCGGTGCACCTGAGACGACCTTAATGTTACCGCAGTACAACCATGGCCCAAGGGTACGAAACACCCCAGAGCATTCTCTGATCATCTCAGGCGCTAAGCAAAAATGGACTCAAGCATCATATCATGACATTGGTTTCACCCATAGTGCGCTAGGGAGCCTGCTCTGTTTGCGTGGGCGTAACACTGATTCCCCCGACTAGAGGCCCCTAGCTGTTTGACCGAGTACTCTCGTTCCCCCTTCTTGCCACGGGGCTTTGCACCAAAAGCCCCGCCACCGTAAGGGGGAGAAAGACATTTCACGGCTCCTCGGATTCAAGCCCCTCCAGCGCCCGCTCCAGGTCCTCGGGCAGCGGCGACGTGAGCTCCAGGCTCTCCCCCGTGGCGGGGTGCTGGAAGCCCAGCCTGTGAGCGTGGAGGAACTGGCGCTTCAGGAATGGCGTGCGTCCACCGTACTGCGGGTCCCCGGCCACGGGGTGTCCCATGGCCGAAAGGTGCACTCGTATCTGATGGGTGCGCCCCGTGTGCAGGCGGACCTCCAGGAAAGTGAAGCCCTTGTACTGGCGCAGGGTGCGGTACTCCGTCACTGCCTCCCGCCCTCCTGCCACCACCGCCATGCGCAGCCGATCCCTGGTGCTGCGCCCTATGGGGGCTTCAATGACGCCCGCTAGCGGCGCGGGGTGACCCCGTACTAACGCCAGGTAGACCTTCGTAACGGACCGTTCTTTGATCTGCCGCACCAGGCTCAGGTAGGCCAAAGGCGAGCGCGCTACCACCATGAGGCCCGATGTGCCGGCGTCCAGGCGGTGCACGATGCCGGGACGCGCGCTTCCGCCCACGCCGGCGATCTCCGGGTAGCGGGCGAGCAAGGCGTTGACCAGGGTTCCCGTAGGGTGTCCAGGAGCGGGATGCACCGTCAGCCCCGGCGGCTTGTCCACCACAACGACGTGGCTGTCCTCGTACACCACCACAAGAGGCAGTGGCTCCGGAGCAACGGCGCTGGGCAGAGGGTCCGGGACGTACAGACTGATGCGGTCTCCCGCCAGCATTCTCGCCGACGGCTTGACCACCGCTCCATTCACCCGCACGTGCCCCTCCCGGATGAGCCTCTGGATGTGGGCGCGGGAGAGGTCTTGGCGCTGAGCAGCCAGGTAGGCGTCTACCCGCTGCCCTTCCTGGAGGCATGTCAGCAGAGTGGGTTCAGGCATCCCGCTGCGTTCGGGCCGACTCGCCCGGTCCTGGCTCGGCCTCGGCCTGCCCATCATCCCGCGCGCCAGCGGCAAGGCTTACCGCGGCAGTGTCCGGCCCAGGGGGTGACTCTTCCGTCTCATCACCTGTCGCCGCTGCAGAGAACTGCGGCCTCTTCGCGAGGGCATCCTTGGGTGTCCGCCAGATGAACCACGCCAGGATGCCGATGCCCACCAGGATTGAGGAGTCGGCCAGGTTGAACACGGGCCAGGGGCCAACGTCAAAAAAGTCGGTGACTCTTCCCAGCGTGATGCGGTCCACCAGGTTGCCAGCGGCGCCCCCAAGCTGAAGACCCAGGCTAGTGCGCAGCCAGAAGGGCGGGATGGCCTGGCTCCTGAAGTAGAGGAGCAGGATGCCTATGCCGACGATAGACGCCAGCATCAGCAGAAAGGTCTGGTTGGGGAAGAGGCCGAAGGCGCTGCCAGTGTTGAAGGTATGCGTGAGGCGGAAGAAACCCGTTTGCGGGACTGATTCGCCCAGGTACAGGTGGCCCCGGATCCATGCCTTGCTGGATTGGTCCACTACGAACGTCAGAATGATGAGCCCTGCCAGATAGAGGTCGTAGAGCCAGGCGCGGGCGTTGGATAGAGGCGCGCGCCGCGCACTCTCCTCACGGGGAGCAGCGTCGGACGAGGGGATGGCGCCCGCCGGCGCTGTCCCCGCGACCGCCTGCGGCCTTGGTGCTTGGCCGGCGCTCTCCTCCCCTCCCGAATCCAGGGGTGCAGTTTCCGATGCCCCCTGCCCTGCTCCATCGCCCTGGGCAGCAGCGGCCATAGCAGCAAGCGGTTGCATCTCCAGGCCCAGCTCTGCAGGTCTTTGCCCGTCCTGGGCGGTATCGGCTCCCGCTGGAGCTTCCGCAGGAAGCTGCCTGGATGTCTCTTGTGGTAGGTTCAACACAGACTCTCAGATAGCGGATAATGCCTATCCAGTCTAGCACAGCGGGGACGCCTTTGCCCTGGGCTGGCAGCGGGGTCTCCGTTTGCCTGGGAGTTGTGGCACGGACCCCTGGCACTAATGGCTATTGACAAGATAATCTGCCAGTTGGGTTCCGACCTAACCTCCTCTAGCTCCCCCTCCCCCCAAGGGAAGGGGGAGAACATTGGTTTGAATCGGTATGATGCGGCAGAGCCGCATCATACCGATTCCTCAAATCACAGTCCCCCTCTCCGTTGCGGAGAGGGGGACCACAGGGGGAGAGGTCGGGTCTCCCTGGCAACTTATTTGTTCAATGATCAAAAGTCGGGGGGGCAGACTACAGGAAAGCAAACAGAGCCGCAGCGGGCTACCCCAACACCCGCGCCAGGAAGGCAGCCACGCGCTGCGCTACCTCCTCCTCACGCCCTCGCCAGGAGTGGTCGGCGCCGGGGACCACCTCAAAGCCAGCGGGGCGCTCAAAGCGGCTCAGCGCCTCTCGTAGCGCCCCCGCACCCACCAGGCGGTCCCGCTCCCCAATCAGAAACAGGCGGGGTCGCACCTCCTTGCCCACCGGGGAGTTTGCCAGGGAGGGCAAGGGTGGCGAAAGCAACACCAGCGCCCTGACACCCTTGCAGGCCTCCGGGTGTTGGAGGGCCACCTGAGCGCCAAGGGAGTAGCCCACCACCGCAACGCGCCTTCTCTGGATGCCCGGCCATCGCTTCAGCAGCTCCACAGCCGCTGCCAGGTCCCGGCCCTCCTCGCTACCGTTGGAGAAGACCCCCTGGCTGTCGCCGACACCTCGGAAGTTGAAGCGCAGGCTCGCGATGCCCCGTTGGGCCAGGGACTGGGCAACCGCCACAATCACGGGATCGTCCATGCTGCCGCCAAAGGCCGGATGGGAGTGGCACAGGACAGCCCCTGGATGGGGCAGGCCGACCTCCTGGGTCGCTGAGACCACGCCCTCTAGCCTCAGCCCCTTGCTGGTAAAGGCAATGACGGTCTGGCGCACGGGGCTACTCCCGAAGAAAGGTCCTGGCAAAGAAGTCGGACACAAGGGCCCCTACCCTGGATTCATGCCCAACCAGGGAATGGTCGGCGCCCTCCAGTACCTCAACCTCGCGAGGAGGTCGGAACCGCTGGACGAGAAAGCGGAACTGGTCCAGGGGGATGAGGTAATCCATGTCCCCCTGGACGAACAGCTTGGGAAAGGGGATCCCATGGAACACAAGATCGTTTAGCGGCGCAGTAGGGCACGCCACCAATGCCACCGCCCGCAGATCGTGGTTTTCTGCCGTGGCGTCCAGGGCGACCCCAGCACCGAAGGAGTAGCCCGCGATGCCCATCCGCAGCCTGTCTACGGCGCCTTGCTTGCCCAGGAAATCCACCGCCGCCAGGGCATCAGCCGCCTCGCCGACGCCCTGATCGTAGCGGCCTTGGCTCTGCCCCGTCCCGCGGAAGTTGAACCGCAGGGCGGCCATGCCCCGCTGCTCCAGGGCATGACCGATCCTTTCCACCACGGCGTTGTGCATGTCGCCGCCGTGCAGCGGATGGGGATGGCACACCACAACGCCAGGGAAAGGCCCTTCGCCCTGGGGGAGGGCAAGCAGCCCTTCCAGGGTGAGGCCATCGGAGGTGAAGGAGATGCGAGAAATTGCCATAGCGGGACCGCCTCATAATCTTAGAGGCAACAGGCCCGGGGGACAAGCAAGGTTGCTGGCTGCTCCTGGGAAAACGAGCGGTAGCGCCAACACGTCGGAGCGGCGCGGCGAGAGGGCGGAAGAGGGCAAGGAAGGCGCTCCAAGCGGCGCAGTCCCGACATTTGGGCTCCATGGGAAAGCGGAACCTCTGAGGGGAGGTAGCATTGCCAAGTCAAGGAACATTGTCTTACAATGTCGCCAGGCGGCCTTACCGTCCACATTCCCAGTCCCATGCATAGCAAGGAGGACGCTGAAGATGACATATATCATCGCCGAGCCTTGTGTAGACGTCAAAGACAAGGCCTGTGTGGACGTCTGTCCCGTAGACTGCATCTACGGCTCGGACGTTGAAGAAGACCGCATGCTCTATATTAACCCCAACGAGTGCATTGACTGCGCAGCCTGTGAGCCTGTGTGTCCCGTGACCGCCATCTTCGCCGAGGACGACGTCCCCCAGCAGTGGAAGAAGTGGACCCCTATCAACTACGAGTACTTTGATAATGCCGAAGCCACCCGCGTCAAGGTGAACGAGATGAAGCCAGCGGGCACCGCCGCACACCATTAGCTACTCAGCTACCCAGGAAGGGGGGCATCCACCGCAGGACGCCCCCTTCTCTTTGCCTTATCCTCTCCGGCTCCGTGGCAGCCCACAGCATTGCCCCTCCCTGGGGGGCGTTTGCATTGTAGTGGTCGTGCCATCCCTTGACGTTCAGGGGCATTGGCCAATTATTTGTGTATTGTGGTTCCGACCTCTCCCCCTGTTGTCCCCCTCTCCTGGAAGGAGAAGGCGACCGGGATCTGAAGAGTCGTTGTGAGGCGGCTCCGCCGCATCACAACGATTCAAGCCAATCTTCTCCCCCTTCCCGTGCAGGAAGGGGGAGCCAGGGGGTTAGGTCGGACCCTTTTCTGACCTTCTCCCCGCAGAGAGAGGAACTGAGCCTGTCTGCCCTCGGCCTATTCAACTGTTCGCCTCTCCCTGTAGCTCATTCCACCGCCAAACCGTCTTGGCGGCAAAGATGCATCGGGCAAGCGCCTGGCGCGCCTCTGCTGTATAATGCAACCGCAACCGATGTGACGCCATGTTCCAGCCTACACCGAGAGACATCAAGCTCCTGCCCGATGGCATCCACATTACCTGGACGGATGGCCATCAGAGTTACCACGAGCACCGCGCTCTCCGCTACCAGTGCGGCTGCGCCCAGTGCGTTAACGAGATGACGGGCAAGCGCATGATCTCCCTGACCGACGTGGCCAGGGACGTGGAGGCCCTGGACTACACGACGGTGGGCCGCTACGCTCTCCAGTTTCTCTGGAGCGACTTCCACACCACAGGCATCTACCCCTACACCACCCTGCGTATGCTCTGCCAGTGTGACCTCTGCCGCAAGGCCAGGGCCCCAGTGGGACCTTCTGGCGCAGCCTGATGCTAGCCCATTCCCCTTGCCTTCCCCCCGTGCTCCTGGGCCAGACCCCTCGCTTGACCGGGCTCCTTCGCCAAGACAGGAGAGGAGTCGCCAGGCTTGCTCTGTTTGCTCGGGAGTGGCAGCCATATCCCCCGACTGAAGTCGGGGGCTGAGTGAACCCAAAACCTGGCACTTATGGTCTTTGACTAATTAGACTGCTAGTGAGGCTGAACCTCACCCCCTGTGGTCCCCCTCTCTTGGAAGGAGAAGGCGACCGGGATCTGAAGAATCGTTGTGATTCGGCGGAGCCGCAACACAACGATTAAAACCAATATTATACCCCATACCATGCGGGAAGGGGGCCAGGGGGTTAGGTCGGGACCCAAGTGGCAGGTTAGTTTGTCAAAGACTATTAGTGCCAGGTCACGCTGACCGCCACTCCCTAGCCAGCAGAACCGCAAGGCTGGCTCTCGTGTTACCCTGGACCCCCTCTTGACAAGGCACAGCCAGCGGTCTTACTGTCAGCCAATCAGCGGCGCTGGCTGGCCGAAGGCCTTGCTTCTCGTACCCCGTCGGAGAAAGGAGACGCACCATGACCAAGGTCCTCGTAGTCCACGGGGCTGGCATGAACATGCGGGGCAAAGCTCAGATGGATGTGTTTGGCCCCCAGACCCTGGAGGACTATAACCGCCAGATCAGGGAGTACGCGGCCCAGGTGGGAGTGGAGGTGGCGATCTTTCACTCCAACCTGGAGGGGGAGACGCTCAACGCCTTCTACGCCGCCCACGACGGCGACGTGGACGCCGCCATCATCAATCCTGCGGGTTTCACTTCGGGCGCACCGTCCCTGGTCTCCGGCATCAGCCAGGTGCGGTTCCCAACCATTGAGGTACACATCACCAATCCTGCAGCCCGGGGCACCCACTCGGTGTTCTCCCCCGTGTGCCGCGGCTCCATCGTTGGCTTCGGGCTGTTCGGGTACTATCTGGCCCTGCTGGCGGCCAAGCACATAGTGGAGCGAAGGTAGCACGGTCCCGTGCTTCGCTCAAGAATGATGGCTGCTCCCCTTTTGGAAACTAACTCAAAACAGCTTTTCTTCACCTCAGCCTGAAGAGCCTGCCCTGAGTGAGCCGTAGCCCTGAGCGCAGCGAACGGGGGAGCCGAAGGGCTGGGGCATGTTGCCGCCCATCATGGTCTGTGACCAAGTACTTCGCCGATAGGGTTCCGACCTCTCCCCCTGTAATCCCCCTCTCCGAGACGGAGAGGGGGACAAGGGTCCGAAGAATCATTGTGATGCGGCAGAGCCGCATCACAATGATTCAAACAGGTCTTCTCCCCTTTCCCTTCAGGGAAGGGGGCCCAGGGGGTTAGGTTCTTTCGTTCATGACCATCAAGGGGGCGTTGCGGAAGCGTTTTGAGGCAGTTACTGGGCTTTCGGAACTACCAATAGATGCGGTAATTCCACCCACATCACAGGTAGAGGAGGAATTCGTCCATGGCTCTGGGCAAGAACGTGAAACTGGGCGTCGCCATCCCCCAGGTCTTCCCCGAGGGGGTAGACATGGCCCTGGTCCGGGACTTCGCCGAGATGGCGGAGGAGGCCCGGTTCCACAGCCTGTGGGTCCAGGAGCAGGTGGCGGGCAGCGCCATCACCCTGGAGCCGCTGGGCCTCCTGAGCTACGTGGCCGGCCAGACCGAGGACATCTATCTGGGAGTGTCGGTGGTGGTCCTGCCCCTGCATAACCCTGTGTACCTGGCCAAGCAGATAGGCGCCCTGGACCAGATGAGCCAGGGCCGGGCGATTCTCGGCATGGGCATGGGCGGCCCATCGCCGCTCTACGCTGCCTCTGGGACGCCCCCGGAGGCCCGCGTGCGCCGCTTCACGGAGAGCCTGGAGGTGATGAAGGCGCTGTGGACGAGGCCGCTGACCACCTACGAGGGCCGCCTGTTCAAGCTGAAGGACGCCGCCATGGAGCCGAAGCCGGTGCAGCGCCCGCACCCGCCAGTGTGGTTTGGCGGCGGGCACCCGGACGCCCTGAAGCGGGCGGTGCGCCACGGCGATGGCTGGATGGGAGCGGGCGGCTCCACCCTGGAGGCCTTCAGGACCAGCGCCGCCCAGGTCAAGCAGCTCCTCCTGGAGGCTGGCGTTGACCCCACTGCCTTCGCCATATCCAAACGCGTCTACCTGGCCATAGACGACGACCGGTCCCGCGCCGAGCAGCGCTTGCGGGCCTGGTGCGCCCACTACTACCGGAACGCCGATACCGCTGCCCGGGTGTGCATCTGGGGCAGCGCCGCCTTCATCCAGGAGAGGCTGCAGGAGTTCGTGGCCGCTGGCGCAGACCATCTTCTGCTGAACCCCGTCTACGACCAGCTCCACCAGTTGGAGGCCCTGTCCAGGCTGCTGGAGCCAGACCGGTAGGAGGCGGCCCATGACGCTGGCAGGACACACAGAAGACGGTCACCCGGGAAAGACGCTCCCTCAAAAAGCGACGTGCAATGTCGTAAGGCTGACGTTGTCCGCAGAAGGAACGTGCTCCCCACAGGCAACCATGTCTTCAATAACAAGGCTCACCGCTTCCTTGATGTTCGCCTGGGCCTCCTCGTAGGTGTCGCCCTGGGTGTAGCAACCCTGGAGCTGCGGGCAGTATGCAAAATAGCCATCGTCATCCTTCTCAACGGCAATGGCCAGGAGGTAGCGTTCCATAGGTTCCTCCTTCGCAAGAAGGTAGGTTTGGTGCCCGCAAGGGGATTCGAACCCCT
>JACQUH010000313.1 GCA_016210375.1 Chloroflexota bacterium | reverse complement strand
CCAGAGGAGTGGGCCAGGACTGCGGCTGCCTGGCGGGAGCTGGGGGCAACCCACCTCTCGCTGAACACCATGGGGGCCGGCTTCAGCACCCTGGCACAGCACCTGGACGCCCTGCGCCGCTTCAAGGAGACGGTGAGCTGAAGTCCCACCTAACCCCCTTAATCCCCCTTCCCTATGAGGGAAGGGGGATTAAGGGGGTTAGGTCCGACCACGCCCACGGCCTCTTTCCCGGTGCACAAGGAAATGGGACCTTGCCGTGCCGTGCTGGTATGGTTACAGCAGCAAGCTCACCGGATGCTCCAGCACCCGCTTCAGCTCCTGGAGGTACTGCGCCCCTTCCACGCCATCGGAGACCCGGTGGTCCACCGAAATGGTCAGTTTCATCATCTGGCGCACGGCCACCTGGTCGTCCACCACCACGGGCTGCTTCTTGACCCCGGCGATGGCCAGCACCGCCGCCTGGGGCGGCAGAATGATGGCGCTGAACTCCTCCACGCCGTACATCCCCAGGTTGCTGGTGCTGAAGGTGCCGCTGTACTCCTCCTGTCGCAGGCGGCCCGCCTGGGTGCGCTCCGCCAGGTCCTTGCTGGCAGAGGCCAGCTCCAGCAGGGACTTGTCCTGGGCGTTGACGATGGCCGGCACCATGAGGTTCTGGGCCCAGGCGATGGCAACGCCCAGATGTATGGCCGGGTGCACCTCTATGGAACCATCCCGATAAGAAGCGTTCAGGTTGGGGTACTTGTTCAGGGCCAGCACGACACCCCGCAGTACCAGGTCGTTGATGGTGACCCGAACCGCCTCCTGGCTTTCGTTGACCTGTGCCCTCAAGGCCAGGGCGTCCGTCATGTCCACCGCCACCGTCACGTAGAAGTGGGGCGTGCCCCCCTTGGCCTGGGAGGTGGCCCTGATGATGGCCTGGCGCATTCGGGATGGCTCCACGCGGCCTGGGACAGCAGGCGCAGGCGCAACGACGGGCGCGGTAGGCGCGGGCGATGCGCGTGCTGCGACAACGGCAAGAGGGGCGGGCTGGACTGGACGCTGGGCCTCGTAAGCCTCCACATCCTCGCGGGTGATGCGTCCACCCGGGCCGGAGGCGCTGACTTGGCGCAGGTCTATGCCCTTCTCCTGGGCCAGGCGGCGTGCCACCGGCGAGGCCCTGACCTCTCCGGCGGGGGCAACCGGTGAGGCTTCCAGAGCCGTAGGCCCTGCTGCGCGTGCGGGAGCCACGGGGGCCGGCGCAGGGACGGGTTGGGGCTGGGACGCCGGCGCACCTGCTAGCAGGGCGCTGATGTCCTCTTCCGCCCCGCCAACGATGGCGATGGCCTGTCCCACCGGCACCGTCGTGCCCTCGCCCACCAGCGCCTTGCGAAGGACGCCCGAGGCCGTCGCCTCCATCTCCACAACCGCCTTATCCGTCTCAATCTCCGCAATGGGCTGCCCGCGCTGCACCATGTCGCCCTCGGCCTTCAGCCAGCGCACCAGGGTACCCTGCGCCATGTCGTAGCCCATCTGAGGCATGACCAGTTGCGTAGCCAGAGTCCCACCCCCTTGATTCTACGGCGTCAAGAGAAGCATACTCCGTTGCCGGCAACGCTGGCAAACAGCTTCATCTTCCGACTAGAGAAGCTAACCTCTGAGGAATGCCATCGGCTCACCTGTTCAGTGCCTTGCGCACGGCCTGCACCACCGCCTCCGGGCCTGGGATGGCCGCCCGCTCCATCTCCCGGTTATATGGCATGGGCACCTCCGCGCCGCCCAGGCGTCCCACGGGGCCGTCCAGGTAGTCAAAGGCCTCCTCCTGGACCGTGCTTGCCACCTCTGCCCCGAATCCGCCCGTGCGCCACGCCTCCTCCACCACCAGGGCGTGCCCTGTGCGCTTCACCGACTCCACCACCGCCTCTTTGTCCCAGGGCCGCAGGGAGCGCAGGTCCACCACCTCGGCGTCTATGTCCTGCTCCTCCAGCCTCTCGGCGGCGGCCAGGGCAACCTGTACCATGCGAGAGTAGGCAACAATGGTAAAGTCCTGCCCCCGTCTCTTGACCTCCGCCTTGCCTATGGGCACCCGATACGGCTCTTCCGGCACCTCGCCACGCGCGCTGTACAGCAGGATGTGCTCCACAAACAGCACGGGGTCTTTTTCCTCCCGGACTGCCCTGAAGAGGCCCAGGGCATCATAGGGAGTGGCGGGCGTCACCACCTTCAGCCCCGGCACCGTGGCGTACCACGGCTCCAGGCACTGGGAGTGGGTGGAGCCGAGCTGCGCCCCACCGCCAGTGACGGTGCGCAGGATGATGGGCGCATTGTACTGCCCGCCCGACATGTACCGTATCTTGGCCGCATGGTTCACGATCTGGTCAATGGCCAGCAGGGTGAAGTTGATGGTCATGATCTCCGCCACCGGGTGCAAGCCACCCATGGCGGCCCCAGTGCACGCCCCGACGATGGCCGACTCCGAAAGCGGCGCATCCACCACGCGCCGTGGGCCGAACTCCTTGAGCATGCCCCTGGTAACAGCGTACGCCCCACCATAGGACCCCACATCCTCTCCCATGATGAAGGTGTTATCGTCCTCGGAAAGGGCCTCCCGAAGGGCCTTGCCCACTGCTTCGCGATAGGACATGACTGCCATAAGGTTCCTCCTCTGCCCGCATTCTGAGGGAGGGCCGATTCAGTCAGACCGACCGAATGGTTCTTGTGAGAAGTGAAGGGCCAAGCCCTTCGCCATAAGCGAACCCCCGTAGGGGCTGGCCAGATTCTTCGCAGATGTTCCGACTGCGTCGGGACTCAGCTCAGAATGACAAGACCGTAGGGGCACGATAAAGGTCATTGACAAAATAACCTGCCAATCGGGTTCCGACCTAACCCCCTCTGGCTCCCCCTTCCCGCACGGGAAGGGGGAGACGATTGGTTTGAATCGGTGTGATGCGGCAGGGCCGCAACACACCGATTCCTCAGAATATCGTCCCCCTCT
>JACQUH010000314.1 GCA_016210375.1 Chloroflexota bacterium | reverse complement strand
TCCTGGCACCATGTCCCCCTATCAGCATGGGGAGGTCTTTGTCACCAAGGACGGCTGCGAGACCGACCTGGACCTGGGCCACTACGAGCGCTTCATAGACATTGAGCTTACCGCGTCCTCCAACGTCACCGCTGGCCAGATATACAGCTCCGTCATTGGCAAGGAGCGTCGGGGGGACTATCTGGGGGGCACCATCCAGGCCGTCCCCCACGTGACCAACGAAATCAAAGAGCGCATCTTCCGCCTGGCCCGGGAGAGCAACGCCGACGTTCTGGTGGTGGAGGTGGGCGGCACCGTGGGCGATATTGAGGGCCTCCCCTTCCTGGAGGCCATCCGCCAGGTCCGCAACGACGCCGGCCGGGACAACGTCTACTACATCCACGTTACCCTTCTCCCGTATCTCCAGGCCACGGGCGAGCTGAAGACCAAGCCCACCCAGCACAGCGTCAAGGAGCTGCGCTCCATCGGCATTCAGCCCGACGCCATCATCGCCCGCAGCGACCAGCCCATGCCGGAGGGCCTGAAGGACAAGATCGCCCTCTTCTGCGACGTCCCTAAAGAGGCCATCATAGCCTTGCCCACCGTGGACAACATCTATCGCGTCCCCCTGGTGCTGGAGGAAGCTGGCCTGGGAGACATCCTCTTGAAGCGCCTGGGGTTGGAGTACCGCGGGCGGGACCTGGCCTCTTGGCGGGAGATGGTCCAGCTCATCAGCACCCCCAAGAGGCGCGTTTCCATAGCCGTAGTGGGCAAGTACACAGAGCTGCCCGATGCCTATCTCTCGGTCAAGGAAGCCATCTGCCACGCCGCTCTGTACCACGACCGGGAGGTGGACGTCTCGTGGGTCCACTCCGAGGAGATAGAGCGGCGCGGCCCCGATGCCCTGTTGGCCGCGGCCCACGGGATCGTAGTCCCGGGCGGCTTCGGCCCCCGGGGTATTGAGGGCATTGTGCAGACCGCCCAGTATGCCAGGGTCAATGCCGTTCCCTACCTGGGCCTCTGCCTGGGAATGCAGCTCATGGTAGTGGACTACGCCCGCCAGGTCCTGGGCCTGGAGCGCGCCAACTCCACGGAGTTTGACCCCGATACCCGTTTCCCCGTCATCTACCTGATGGAGGGGCAGCGGAGTATAACCCACATGGGCGGCACCATGCGCCTGGGAGAGTACCCCTGCCACCTGGTGGAGGGCTCTCTCGCTGCCAGGGCCTACGGCCAGGCCGAGATCCGGGAGCGCCACCGCCACCGGTACGAGTTCAACAACCGCTACCGGGAGATGATGATAGAGGCCGGCCTGCGCCCCACGGGCCTCTCCCCGGACGGCAACCTGGTGGAGATCTGCGAGGTCGTTGACCATCCATTCATGCTGGGCGTGCAGTTCCACCCCGAGTTCCGCTCCCGGCCAGACCGTCCACACCCCCTCTTCCGCAGCTTCATGGCGGTTGCCAAGGAGACGTTGCGGGAGGGCAGCCAGCGCCCCCTGCCCCTGGGAGCAGGATAGAAGCAAGCTGTACGGCTGCCTCTCATGGTCATTGACCCAATAACCTAACCCCTTTTCTCCCCCTTCTCGCACGGGAAGGGGGAGAAAAGTTTCTTGGAATGGGTGTGATGCGGTACAGCCGCATCACACCCATTCCAAGCCATCACGCTTCACCCCCCGCCGGTTGCCGGGATGTCCCTCCGAGCGAGAAGCCAGAAAGCCAGCCCCCCAAGGACAAGGGTGTATGCCGCCATCACCAGGATGGCCTGCAGTTCCCCAGGAAACTCGCCGACTATCCCGCCAAGCACGGCCCCTCCCCCCATGTCGTCCTGCCCTTCCATCATCCAGGCGGTGATGTTCCGCCCCAGGAGGAAGTTGCTCACCGTCTGGTACCAGCTAAAGAGGTTGATCATGATGGCGGTGGTGATGCTTTCCAGGAAGCTGTAGCCCAGGGAGAGGGCGATGCCTGCCGCCGAGGACCGGGTGAGCACGGTAATGAAGGCCGCCAGGGCTATGGAGGGCCACATGGCCAGCCAGGCCTTGCCAGCGGTCACCGCTGCGTCGTTCCAGGTTGCAGAGGCCGGCCCGGGAGCCGCCCCTGCCAGGGCGCCGATGGCCGCGCTGCTGAGGGCGAGGCCCGCCGTCACAACGACGATGGCCCCCGCAGCCACAAGGGCCATCATCACCAGCTTCGCGCCCAGGTATTGCCAGCGGGCCGTGCCCCTGGCCAGGATGGAGCGCAGCGTCCCCCAGGAGTGCTCGGCGCCCAGGGTGGAGGCGGTGAGAATGGCTACCAGGATCATGCCGATGTTCTGGACCACGGGCAGCATCGCCGTGAGGCTCCCCGGCAGGGTTATGTCGTTGTGCCGCTGCCGCAGCAGCTCCTCCCGCTGGCTCTGGAGTTGCTGGCATTGTTGGACCAGGGCGTTGATGTCGGCGCCCGGCGGCAGGTCGGGGATGCGGCCCGCCAGAATCTCGTCGCAGATCATTTGCTCGGGTCGCCCTCCAAACTCAGAGATGAAAGATGCCCGCGCGTTGCCCCCCTTGAAGTTAAGGTAAGAGCCGAAGCTTGCCCAGAGGAAAAGCTGGGAGAAGAGCAGCAGGATCCCCAGGAGGATCCATGGCATCCAGCGTCGCCAGAGCTTGAACCACTCCCAGCGCACCAGGTTTGCCAGGCCTGCCATCACGGTCCCTCCTTGGTAACTGTCATAGAAGAACCTCTCTTCGCCTCAGCCTGAAAGTCATTGCTTAAACGACCTAACCCCCTCTGGCTCCCCCTTCCCGCACGGGAAGGGGGAGATTGGCTTGTATCGGTGTGATGCGGCACAGCCGCATCACACCGATACCTCAAAATATCGTCCCCCTCTCCGATGCGGAGAGGGGGACCACAGGGGGAGAGGTTGGGTCCCATTGGCATCATAATTGCTCAATGACCATCCGGGGGCGGTACAAAAGCGTTTTGAGATAGCTACTTGCTATTCTGCGGCTCATCGGAACCCGTCACCTCAAGGAAATAGCGCTCCAGCGAGACGTGTACCGGCGCAAGCTCGGTGACGAAGACGCCCCGCTCGGCAAGCTCCCTGGTGATGTCGCCAGACCGCTCAGGCGGGGCAGCCGCCACTATGTAGCCGTCCTCCATTCTCACTTCCGAGAGCCAGGGGAGGGAAGCGAGGATGGGCAGCGCCTTGGAGTCCTCTGTGGTCCTGAGCCGGACTCCCCCTCGCTGTTGCAACAGCTCCCGCACCTTGCCCTGGGCGATGAGCCGTCCTCGCGAGAGGATGGCAACGGTGTCGCACACCTGCTCCACCTCGTGGAGCAGGTGGCTCGCCAGAACGACGGTGCGCTTCCCTCTCCCCAGGCTCCGAATCAGCTCGCGGACCTCCGCCATGCCT
>JACQUH010000330.1 GCA_016210375.1 Chloroflexota bacterium | reverse complement strand
TCCTTCGCTTCCCCGTTCGCTTCGCTCAGGGCTTCGGCTTACGCAAGGACAGTCTCTCTCCGCAGCGGAGAGGGGGACAGTATCTCCCCCTTCCCCATGAGGGAAGGGGGATCAAGGGGGTTAGGTTATTTCATATGACCATCGGGCTGGGGTGAAAGACCGTTTTGAGATAGTTTCTTAGGAGGAGTATAGCTATCGGGGGAACCTTCTACAACCGAGAGACTCTTTCCCCGATCGGCGGGATACAGGCAGAAGCAAGGGGAACGGGTTGATGACCATTACGAGCGGCCAACCGTCCTCTCGGAGCAAACTCCACCCTCGCCCGCAAGAGCCGAGCCTCTACTGCTGTTTGACACCCTAGCTGCGCTCACCGTATAATCAAGCGTCTTACTCCTTGCCAGTGTTAAAGCATGCCAAAACGAACGTATCAGCCAAAGAAGCGCCGTCGCCTGCGCGTCCATGGGTTCCTTGAACGTATGAGCACCCGAGGTGGCCGTGAAGTCCTGCGGCGAAGACGCTTCAAGGGCCGCCATCAGCTTACCGTCTGAACCACCCCCAGAGCGGGGTGGCTCTGGCACTGTCACGCACCACGCCACGGCACGGGACCACCGCCTGAGAAAGGCGGCTGATTTCCAGAGGGTGAGGAATAGCGGCAGGGGGTGGACCAGTCCTCTGCTCGTCTTGCGCGTTCACCCCAATGGCCTGGATGTTACTCGTACCGGTTTTTCCGTGGGACGCAGAGTCGGCGGAGCTGTGGTGCGCAACAAGGTCAAACGGCGGCTGCGGGAGATCGTGCGCCAGTTGCCAGTGAAAGCTGGCTGGGATGTGGTGTTCATCGCCCGGCCCGCATCCGCAGGGGCCCCTTTTCTACAGCTAGGGGAGGCGGCTACCGACCTCCTGACCAGGGCAAGGCTGCTCACGTCTGCTGCGGAGTCGGGAGCAAGGGGTTAAAGATGAGTTGGTTGCTCCTGAACCTCATCCTCGGGTACCAGAAGGTGCTATCGCCCTTCTGGCCGTCTACCTGTCGGTATACCCCCACCTGCTCCCACTACGCCCATGAAGCCGTCGGTCGCTTTGGGCCCTGGAAGGGAGGGTGGTTGGCGCTGAAACGGCTGGGGCGCTGCCACCCCTGGGGCGGTTACGGCTATGACCCTGTACCTCTGGCCGATGCACCTCGCTCCCGGGGTGTCCCATCCTGAGCGTCTGTCGCCCCGTGTTGGGCGACTTTCACACTGATACGATCACATTGAGCATAATGAAGCGAACGTTCCCCCTCCTGCTTGTTGGGTTCACCCTTCTGGCGCTTTTCCTCACTGGCTGCACTGGCGGGCAGTTCGTAGCTGCCAGTGGCTGGTCGGGTATTGCTATTGGCGAAGGTGCGGGGCTCGTGTACGTTGGCGCCCGCAGTGGGCGGGTCCTGGCCCTGGACGGCCGCACCGGTGTCCAGCGGGCTATCTATCCGCCGCTGGACAGGGACCCCTTGAAAGGCCTCTACGGTACCCCAGCGCTGTCTGGTGGCGTGTTGTTTGTGCCTGGGTACGACGGGCGGCTCTATGCCCTGGATGCTGCGGACCTGAGCGAGCGGTGGCGCTACCCTAACGATGCCTCCCACCTGGGTGAGATTGTGGGTGGGGTCACGGTGGCCAAGGGGCTGGTGCTATTCGGTTCCTCCGATGGCTACGTGCGCGCGCTCAGGGCCTCCAACGGGCTGCCAGAGTGGGAGTTCAAGACAGGCAAGAAAGTATGGTCTGCCCCTGCGGTGGACGGCGAGATGGCCTACGTGACCTCCCTGAACCACAAGCTGTATGCCCTCAACCTGCTGACGGGTCTTCCCGTATGGCGCGCCCCCTTTGAGGCAGATGGGGCAATCGTCACTACCCCACTGGTGGACCAGGGCAAAGTGTTCTTCGGCTCATTGGACCGCCACGTGTACGCCGTGGACACAGGGACGGGGATGGAGACGTGGCGATTTGAGGGGGACGGCTGGTTCTGGAGCAGCCTCATCTCTGATGGCCAGCGCCTCTACGCTGCCACCACCAGGGGCATGCTGTACGCCCTGGACATCAACGCCGGTAGGTCTGTTTGGACCTTCAACCTACAACACCCAGTCCTGTCTACCCCGGTGCTGGTAGAAGGCAACGTGGTGATTGGCTCCGATGGTGGGCAGTTGCACGTGCTGGCCGCGGAGAATGGGGCGCAAGCTTCCAGCCCTTTCAACCTGGGAGAGAAGGCGCAAGTACAGGCTCCCCTGGCTACCGATGGCCAGGTGGTGTACGTGAACGCTATGGACAGGCGGGTATGGGCCATACGCCTAGCAAGGGGGCGAACAGAGAAACTGTGGGAGGCCACTACCCAGACCAGCGGCAAGGAGTAGGCCAGAAGCGGCGAAGCAATGGAAATCATCTCTATCCTGTGGAACCAGATCATCCTCAACCCCATGCAGAACAGCCTGGTGGTGCTGTACGCCCTCATGGGGCGGAACTTCGGTATCACCATCGTCGTCTTCACCGTCCTGGTGCGCCTGGCAACCCTGCCCCTGACACTGAAGCAGATCCGCTCTACCAAGAAAATGTCGGACCTCCAGCCGAGGCTGAAGGCCATTCAGACCAGGTATGGCAAGGATCGGGCCAGGGTCTCCCAGGAGACCATGAAGCTGTACAAGGAGATGGGGGTCAACCCCATTGGCTGCCTGGGGCCGATGGTGATCCAGTTCCCTATCTGGATCGGCCTGTATATCTCCATCACCTCCCTCCTGCCCACCAGCCCCGAGCGGCTGGCAGGGTTGTCCAGTCATCTGTACTCCTGGTTGACCCTGGCGCATCAGGTGGTGCCTCTGAACAGTCGTTTCCTCTGGCTGGATCTGGCGGTGCCGGACCCCACGCCCATCATGGCAGTCCTGACGGGCCTCTCTACCTGGGTGATGCAGAAGATGAGCACACCCATGGTGGCAGACCCACGACAAGCGTCTACCAACAAGATGCTGTTGTGGATGATGCCCTTCATGTTCGCTTTTTTCACCCTTCAACTTCCCAGCGGATTGCCCCTCTATTGGACGATATCCAACGTCATAGGAGTGGTGATTCAACAACGCATCACAGGCTGGGGCGACCTCTTCCCCCTCTTCCCTTCCAGGGCCAAAACCGTGCCTGCTCCTGCCACAGCCCTTGGCGTGTCGCCTCAATCGGACACACCACACCCGGATACCGAGGAGACATCCGATGAAAAAGTTGGAACGCGTGGAGATCAGCGCCAAAACGGCCGACGAAGCAATAGAGGTCGCCCTCAAAGAGCTAGACGCCGAGCGCGAGGAAGTCACCATTGAGGTGCTTAGCCAGGGGCGCGCGGGCATCTTCGGCATTGGATCTGAGCCGGCCCGGGTGCGGGTAACCCGCCTGGCCCCCCAGAACACCCTGGCCTCCGAATCCATTGAGGTGGTGAACCAGCTCCTGGTCAACATGAAGGCGTCGGCCACCGCCTCTATCCGCACCTCCGGGGACGATGAGAATGGTCCGACTATAGACATCCAGGGCGAGGATTCCGGGCTGCTCATTGGCAAGCGGGGGGAAACACTGGCGGCCATGCAGTTCCTTGTCAACCTGATCCTGGGCAAGCAGGGGAGCCATCCCTTGGTGGTCCTGGATGTAGAGGAGTACAAGGAGCGTCGCAGCCGGTCGCTCCAGGCCATGGCGGCGCGCGTGGCCGAGCGCGTATCGGCCAGCGGGCGTCCTATTAGCCTGGAGCCCATGCCCCCGGCGGAGCGCCGCATCATCCACATGGCCCTCTCCGACCACCCGAACGTGACGACGGAGAGCGTGGGCGCAGGGGCCATGCGCAAGGTAACGGTGTTCCCCCGTAAGGACAAGCCGAGGCAGGGGGCGTCCTAAGTACCTGGACACGGCATTGCCGTGTCCAGGTACTTAGGAACCATCGCAAAACGGCTTTCTGTACCTCAGCCTGAAGAGCCTGCCTTGAGTCCCGATGGCATCGGGACGAAGGGCTGAGGCTTGGCGCTGCTCCCTGCCGGTCATCAGCCGAATGCTTGTGCTGCTGTGGCTCCGACCTCTCCCCCTGTAGTCCCCCTCTCCGCGACGGAGAGGGGGACGCTTGTTTGAAGAATGGGAGTGATGCGGCAAGGCCGCATCACTCCCATTCCAACCCCCTCTGTTCCCCCTTCCCGTGCGGGAGGGGGGGCCAGGGGGAGAGGTCAGGCACGGTAACGAAGCGTTAAGAGCACCACACTAGTACGGCCCGGCACACATTCAGGGCGCGGCGGGCATCAGCGGCGGCACGTCCTTCTCCAGCTCTATGCCCAGGGCGTTGACCAGGTAGCACTGGAGACCGTAGTAGCCGATGGTGACAATCAGGTCCACAGCGCCCCGGGGGCCCAGCAGGTGCTCCACCGCCGCGAAGGTGGCGTCCCGGACCCGCTTCTCCTCCAGAAGCTCCTGGGTGAACTGGACGAAGACACCCTCCTTGGGCAGCAGCTTTCTGGGGGGCGCGATGTCCTGTATGGCCTGGACAACCTCGTCGCGGACGCCGGCTTGCTTGGCCGAGGCCACATGGTGTGTGAAGATGTACTGGCAGCGCAGGTGGCGCGCCACCGCCAGGGTCACGATCTCTCGCACCTCGGCGGGAATGGAGGCGCCGGAGTAGCGGAGCTGCTCCCCCAGGGCGGCGACCCGCGCCGCCACGTCGGGGCTGTTCAGCAGCGCAGCAAAGGGCGGAGCCACGTGCCCGCGCGGGCCGGCGATCTGGTCATACAGCGGCTGCTTGTCGCCGGGTAGCTGTTCTCTGGTGAGCAACGGAATGCGAGGCATGGGATGCTCCTTATCCGCTAACCAGGCCACGGAGGTACGGCCTTCGCCGCTCGCCTCCTGTACTTTGATAAGGACCTATGGCAAGCATGTCCCTGGAAAGCGAATCGCCCCGACTCAGTCGGGGCGATTCGCTTTCCAGGCTAGCCTAGTAGTCCATGGGAGGAGGAGCGGCCATGGCGGGCTCCTTCTTGGGGATGTCCGTCACCAGGGACTCCGTGGTGAGAATCATGGTGGCGACGCTGACGGCGTTCTCCACCGCGGCGCGGGTGACCTTGGCGGGGTCCATGATGCCGAACTCCAGCATAGAGCCATAGCGACCCTCCTCGGCGTCGTAGCCGTAGTCGCCTGTCCCCTTCTGGATGTTGTCCAGGATCACGGAGCCTTCCACCCCGGCGTTGAAGGCAATAAGCCTGACAGGCTCCTCAATGGACTTGCGGACAATCTTGGAGCCGGTGGCCTCATCGCCCTCCAGCTTCAACTGCTCAATAGCGGCGGAGGCGCGGATGAGGGCGACGCCGCCCCCCGGGACGATGCCCTCCTCCACGGCGGAGCGAGTGGCAGAGAGGGCGTCCTCTACGCGGCCCTTCTTCTCCTTCAGCTCCACCTCGGTGGCGGCGCCAACCTTGATGATGGCCACGCCGCCAGAGAGCTTGGCCAGGCGCTCCTGGAGCTTCTCGCGGTCAAACTCGGAGGTGGTCTCATCAATCTGAGCCTTGATCTGGCGGATGCGGCCCTGGATGGCGGCGTCGGCGCCGTGGCCCTCCACCAGGGTGGTCTCCTCCTTGGTGGAGACGACGCGACGGGCGCGGCCCAGGTCTTCCACCGTCACGGAGTCCAACTTGCGACCCACCTCCTCGCTGATGACGCGGCCACCGGTGAGGATGGCCATATCCTCCACCATGGCCTTGCGGCGGTCGCCGAAGCCGGGCGCCTTGATGGCGACGCAGTTCAGGGTACCGCGCAGCTTGTTCACCACCAGGGTCGCCAGGGCCTCGCCCTCTACGTCCTCCCCAATGATGATGATGTTCTTGGTGATCTGGAGGACTTTTTCCAGGGCGGGCAAAATGTCGGCGACGGCGGAGATCTTCTTGTCGGTGATGAGGATGTAGGGGTCCTCAATCACGGCCTCCATGCGCTCCGGGTTGGTGATAAAGTAGGGGCTGATGTAGCCTCGGTCAAACTGCATGCCCTCTACGTACTCTACCTCGTACGCCAGGCCCTTGGACTCCTCCACGGTGATGACGCCGTCTTTTCCTACTTTCTCCATGACCTCGGCGATGAGGTTGCCGATCTCATGCTCGTGGGCGGAAAGGGAAGCTACCTGGGCGATTTGCTCTTTGCCTTCCACGGGGCGGGAGATCCGCTTCAGCTCGTCCCGCAGGGCCACGACAGCCTTGTCCATGCCGCGCTTGAGGGCCAGGGGGTTGGCGCCGGCGGCCACGTTCTTGAAGCCTTCAGTGATCATGGCCTGGGCCAGGACCGTGGAGGTGGTGGTGCCGTCGCCGGCCACGTCGTTGGTCTTGCTGGCGGCTTCCTTCAGGAGCTGGGCGCCCATGTTCTCAAAGGGGTCTTCCAGCTCAATCTCCTTGGCGATGGTGACGCCATCGCTACAGACCGTGGGCGGCCCGAACTTCTTGTCCAGGATAACGTTGCGGCCCCTGGGGCCCAGGGTGATACGAACGGAATCGGCCAGGGCGTCAATCCCCTTCTTCAGGGAGCGGCGGGCCTCCTCGCCGTATGCTAACTGTTTCGCCATGCTTGCTCCTCCACATTGAGATAGGGATGTTTGGAATAGGTCTTGCGCTAGGCCCCTCTCTCACCAAGGGAGAGGGTGCGGGTGAAGGTGAGGCGTAGACCGCCGAAGGATTCTCCCCCTCCTTCCTTCACGCTGTTCAGGGCGGGCCTGTCTTTCTCCCACCAGGGGAGAAGGTATTGCTCTGGTTATCCTACCTTCGCCAGGATGTCGGTTTCCCTGACGATCAGGTACTCCACGCCTTCATCCTTGAACTCGGTGCCGGCGTACTTGGAGTAGACGACCTTGTCGCCGACTTTGACCTCCAGAACGATGCGCTTGCCGTCATCGGTGACGCGCCCATTCCCTACCGCCACGATCTCGCCTTCCTGCGGCTTCTCCTTGGCGGTGTCTGGCAGAACCAGGCCAGAAGCGGTGACCTCCTCTTTAGACGAAGGCTTGATCACCACCCGGTCTCCTAAGGGTTGGAATTTCCTTGCCACGGTCTCCTCCTTTCAAAGAGCTGTTTCTTCGTCTTGTCTTGAGCAATCCTCAGATGTGACCTAAGGGGTTTTAGCAGTCAACCCATGAGACTGCTAACCCACAGGGATACTGTAGTGAGGCGGCTGGGTGTTGTCAAGGGGGATTGGCGTGCTCAGTTTGGCTGACACGAGCTGCATTGGGCGAGCAATGCTGCTGATTCCCTCACCATTTGGGTAATAATAAAGCCTTCACGTAGGGAAGAAACGGGAAGCGCCCTCTCCCCGCAGGGCATCACGCAGGACTCCTCGCCCTTTAGAATGTTTCCAGGCCTGCCCCCCTCTCCGTGGCGGGGCGTTGCCTTAAGAGTCAGGAGAGCGCGGTGGGGCTCAGCGGACAGTACTCGAACTTTTTGCGGCCTGGCCTCGTGTCCAGGCTGAGAGCGCTCCTCAGTGGCTCGCCAGGGTCGAGTGCAGTTGATCGCTGAGGTTTCAACAGGGTCTGCACCGTTCAGGCATGAAGAGGATACCGGAAAGGGGGTGCGCTCCGAAGGACGCCGGTACATTCTCCCGGGGGAGCCTTTGGGATCCCCTTGGCGTATGCACGGCAGAACGTTGAAAGACTGTGATGGCGAGGCCCGCGTGCCCCCCGTTTTAGCGGGATCTCATCCCTCGCCGTGCGGCGTATGCCATCACTTGGGCGCGGTTCTCGAGGTGGAGCTTGTCCAGGATGTTGCGGAGGTGGTATTTCACCGTGCTCTCGCTTATCACCAGTTGGGAGGCGATCTCCTTGTTGGTTCTGCCCTGGGCTATCAGATGCAGGACCTGTTCCTCTCTATCGGTGAGACCTTGCTTCAAATCGGCAATCGCCTTAGCCTGGCTAGACCTAGAGAACTCCTCCAGCATCTTTGCTGCCATGGGAGGGGAAATCGGAGCCTCTCCCTGGGTAACACCAGCGATAAGGTCAAAGAAGACCTCCGACTTTAGCTTCTTTAGGAGATACCCCTGCGCTCCACTTTTGATGGCCTCGAACAGGTCTTCCTCGTCGTCAGAGACGGTCAGGATGACCACCTTCATATCTGGGATTTCGGCCTTGATGATACGAGTGGCTTCCAGCCCGCCCATGTCTGGCATACGGATATCCATGAGAATGATGTCCGGTCGAAGCTGACGGGTTTTCTCCACAGCTTCCAGCCCGTTGCTGGCCTCCCCCACAACTTCGTATCCACGGCTCTGTAGCAGGCTAGCGATGCCATCTCTGAACAGATCGTGGTCGTCAACAATGAGAACCCTTGTACCCTTGGTCATGTCTTTGCCCTTGTCAGGTCCAGGATGATGCGCGTACCCTTGCCCTGTGCCGTGTCTAGAGTAAACCTGGCCCCAATGGCTGCTGCTCGCTCTCGCATGGATTGCAAGCCCAAGTGAGGCCTGGGCCCCCTGGCGATGTGCTCTGGGTCGAAGCCACGACCATCGTCTTGGACGATGAGGCGGCAAGTATCATCTCCGAAGGAGAATAGTACCTGGACCTTACCCGCCCGCGCGTGCTTGCGAGCGTTGGTCAGCGCCTCCTGGACTATCCTGAGCAATTGGACTTCGGCGCCGGTGTCAAAAACCCACGGCGTTCCTTCCATTACCATCTCCGTGGAGAGGCCAGACAGGTCAGAGAAACGTTGTACGTAGTCCCTTAGGCTCTCTAGGAGGAGCCTCTTGCGGCCGTTGGTGCTGAGGGCAAGGATACCCTCGCGCACATCGTCGTATGTCTCTTGGGCAGCGGACTCCAACTGCTCCATCTGCTGGACCGCCGTGTCCAGTTGCCTCGCCCGCAAGAGTTCCTTTACCGCCTGGGCCTTGGTATTGACGTAGCCGAGCACCTGGGCTAACCCATCATGCATCTCACGAGCCAGGCGCTCCCTTTCGCCCAGAATGGCCAACGTTTGCACCTCTTCATGAAGCTGGGCATTCTCCACCGCGATAGCGATGTGCTCTGCTACCAGCTCTAGTAGTCGCAACTCGCCCTCACTGGTCAGTGCCTGCGGGTTGCGGGAGGCTACAATGAGGACGCCGACGGTGCCACCACTCCGGCGCAACGGCATCGCGTGTAGAGTCTTGAAGCCCGCTGCCTTCACGTCCTCGCGAAGGAACCTGCAGTCGTTAGGCAGGTCGTGCGCCAGAATAGGTCTTCCCGTCTCAGCGACGATGCCAGGATACCCTTCCCCAAGCTTGAAACGCCCCACCTGCTCAAAGGCCTCCCTGGCCGCTCCGATATGGAGCCGCAGGAATAGCGCCTCCTCCTTCGGTTCCACCACCCATACCTCTGCCGCCTCGGCAGTGGTGGCCTCCAGGGTTGCCTCCAGGGCAACCGGCAGCACCCTACTCAGGTCTACGGACTCCTCTACGGCTCGGCCGACCTTGAGGAGAGCGTTGAGCTCCCTATTCTGCTGGATGATGTGTCTTTCAATGCGGCGGAAAATATGGAGCATGAAGAAGGCGAAGGGGATAATACCTACAATCATAGCCATCGAAAGAATTAGGTGCTCGTCTTCGTGGCTCAGGAGCCTCGCCTGGTGGGGGAAATAGCTTGCCCCGAGGATTGCTATGACGAATATAGCAGGAACCACGATGGCTATCAGAAGCAAGCGGTTCAAATTCATGGATGTGCCTCATGCATTGTTCATGTTGACATTGTACTATACCTCAATCAGGGGGGCCCGACCAAGCCGAGCACAGCACAGCCCTTTGATCAACTTGCAGAAAGGTCGGTAGGTCGGGAAATCTGCGTCTTCAGAGTACCCTTGAAGTGGTTGAGCACTTTGGGGATAACTTGTGGGCTAAGAGCCGCCTTGCCCGCGTGCACCCGGCGAACGGCCTCCAGCAGATCGCTGGCCCTCGCAGTCTTGAGCACGTAGCCTGCTGGCGCCGCCGCCAGCTACGCGAAGATGCACTCATCGTCATCGTATGCTGTGAGGATCAGGACACAACCGTGGGGGTACCGCCTTTTGATCTCGCGGGTAGCCTCAAGGCCTCTCAACCTGGGCATGGAAAAGTCCATAAGGACCACGTCCGGGACGTGCTGAATGGTCAAAGCCACAGCTTCTACCCCATCGGCGGCCTCCGCAACTACCTGGAAATCAGCGTTTTCGAGAAGTCGGCGGGTCATCTGGCGCACAAGAGCGTGGTCCTCGGCCAGGAGCACCCGGATATGTGCTTCTTCTGGGTTCACCCCTCTACCGACATTGGAACACCTCTCTCTGAAGTGTCCTGAAAAGTCTTGCCCTGGCGCGAGGCAGCCTTTTAGGTTAACGGCACGTCGCGCCGGGGCTTGTGGCCATATTAGTCGCTAGGGGCGGCTAGCGATGGACATACCTAATGTGAATGTGCACCAGACTCCGTCATGGGCATCCCCATCCCTTCCTCGGCGTGGCCTGGCTCCACCACCAGCACACCCTCCATGCCGGCCTGCCGGTGGCCCGGGACGGAGCAGTAGTAGGTGTACTCACCGGCCTCGCCCGCAAGGAACACGACCATGGTAGCATCGCCGGCCTTTTCCAGATGAGAGCTATGGGCCATGCCGTCAATGACAAAGTCATGCATCATGGGTTCGCCGTTAGCCAGGTTTACGCGCACCAGTTCTCCCTCGCGCACGGTGATGCGGGGGTTCTTCATGCCCTCGTCTCCCTCGAAACCCCTGATGTGCGCTGTCAGTGCTGTGCTAACGTCCGGCTCGACCCGCATCAGAAGTACAGTGAGCACTCGCTGCTGATAGGTCGCTTGCTGCTTCAGCTCCTGGCTCTCCTGGCGAAGACCGAGCAACTCCGATTGCAAGGTGGTTATCTGCTGGCGCAACTGCTCCACGTCGGTGACAGAGACAGCCGCCTCAGTAGCCGTGCATGCTCCCAGCAGTAGGGCAACTAGCAAGAGAATCGGAATAGCCAGCATCTTCTTGGAGTGCATTTCAGTCGCCTCCCTTCTGTGACTTTCCTCCCTATCAGGATGCCACTTCGGAAGGCAACAAATCATGACCTCTGGTCTAGTCCTGTCCTGGCTTTATAGTCAGGTTGGCCCTGTCTACCTGTACAGGGGATGGGCAGTGCTACCGCCAGAACTGCGTTGAAGAGGCTGAAAGGCAAGGGCGGTCCACGGTTCGAGGTGGGTTTACCGCAGACGTCCCTGGGAGCGCTGTCTACCGGGAGTTCTCACTGGAGTCAGGAAACAGGACAGCCTGTCGTGATGCCTCAACTCCCTGCATTCCCCGCAAGAGCTTTCACACAACTATGGTGTCAGCTTGCCACATATTAGAACCTCGCTGGTGGGCCCGGCTGGATTCGAACCAGCGACCAATCGGTTATGAGCCGACCGCTCTGCCCCTGAGCTACGGGCCCACGGTGGTACGCCGGGGAAGCGGGGAAGTACTGTAAGCCTACGGGCGAGAGGGTGCGCCGTCAAGAAGCCGGGCCTCCCTGTAGGTCCCGTTTGCTTTGGGGTGTTCTGCATCCCCCCCGATTGATGGTGATGTACAGGAATAGCCTAACCCCCCTGGCCCCCTCCTTCGCTTCCCCATTCCCTGCCCCTTCGCTGGGTTCAGGGCTTCGGCAGCTTCGGCCTACTCAAGAGCTTGCCCTGAGCGCAGCGAAGTAACAGGCTCTTTCCGTACGGGAAGTGAGAGAACATTAGTTTGAATCGGCATGATGCGGCCCTGCCGCATCATGCCGATTCCTCAAATCATAGTCCCCCTCACCTGGGAGGAGAGGGGGACTACAGGGGGAGAGGTCAGGACCTTGATACATAGTAATGGTCTCGTATTAGTCTGCATTGCTGGAAATAGAGTAACAAGACCATTGTGGTATGAGACTGCTAGCAAGTGTTTGGTTGGTGACCATCACGGGGTGGCGCCAAAGGGAGTTCTAAGATAGTTTCTTGGCGCCATGGGATGTCGCCGCTACTTCAAAGCAAACAGAGCCCCGGCCTGTAAACGCCATTGACACCCCCTATCGGCGTTGGTATACTCCTATATTGTGTCCGCCGCTAGTGCGGCGCAGTTGTCTTATGGGTAGCGCAGGGGATCCCAGTATGCCAACAGTGAATCAACTGGTCAGGAAGGGGCGGGTACGAGAGGCCAACCGCACCAAGGCGCCGGCGTTGCGGTTCGTCCAGAACTCCCTGCGCAACCGCTCCGTGCGGGGGCCGGGCTGCCCCCAGCGGCGCGGCGTGTGCGTGCAGGTGAAGACGGTCACGCCCAAGAAGCCCAACTCTGCCCTCCGCAAGGTGGCGAGGGTGCGCCTGACAAACGGGATAGAGGTCACCGCCTACATTCCAGGAGAGGGCCACACCCTCCAGGAGCACTCCGTTGTGCTCATCCGGGGTGGCCGCGTCCCGGACCTGCCGGGCGTTCGCTACCACATTATCCGCGGGACTCGGGATACCACTGGCGTCCAGAACCGCACGCAGGGCCGCAGCAAGTACGGTGCCAAGGAAGCGAAGTAGCTCCCGGCGCAAGAGGAAACCATGTCCAGACGAAGGCGTGCAGAGCGCAGGGCCATCGCGCCTGACCGCAGGTACGGAAATCAGGAGATCGCCCGCTTCATCAACAAGATCATGGTGTGCGGGAAGAAGAGCGTGGCAGAGCGGCTCGTCTACCAGGCGCTGGAGCGGCTGGAAGGGGAGACCCATCGCCCCGCCCAAGAGATCTTTCAACAGGCTATGCGCAACGCCACCCCCATGCTGGAGGTCAGACCACGCCGGGTGGGTGGCGCCACGTACCAGGTTCCCGTTGAAGTGCGCGCAGAGCGCCGCGACGCCCTGGCCATGCGATGGCTTATCAACGCCGCCCGCGCCCAAGCGGGCGCGCCCATGGCGGAACGCCTTTACCGCGAGCTGCTGGATGCCTCCCGGGGCCAGGGTGCGGCGGTGAAGCGGAGGGAGGACTTGCACCGAATGGCGGAGTCCAACAGGGCCTTCGTCCACTACCGCTGGTAGCTCGCCGGAGCAGCATCTCCCCCCCGGTCTATCCCCTTGGCGCCTGGGTAGAGCGCCGTGGTTTTTCTATGGAAAACATACGCAACATAGGGTTCATAGCGCATATAGACGCGGGCAAGACCACCGTCACTGAACGCGTGCTCTTCGCTTCCGGTCGCACCTACAAGATGGGCGACGTGGACGAGGGCACTACCGTCATGGACTGGTTGGAGCAGGAGCGTGAGCGGGGCATCACAATCAGCGCTGCAGCCGACACCACCTACTGGAAAGACAACCAGATCATCATTATAGAC
>JACQUH010000312.1 GCA_016210375.1 Chloroflexota bacterium | reverse complement strand
GTCCATGCCGGTTCGGTCACTTGTGGGCTGGCCGAGCCCATGACGGCTCTGCGGGAAATGCGCCGCGTGCTCAAACCAGGAGGGGTCATCGGCATCCGCAATCCAGAGTACTCCGGGTTTCTCATTTGGCCTCCTTGTGACGCCCTGCGGGAATGCTACAACCGCCTCCAGCGAAATGCCCAATCGCGGGGACAGTCCCTTGGCTTCAGCATGAACTCCCTTGCCGTGCTGCGCGAGGCGGGGTTTGTTCGGCGCGAGGCTTCCGCCTCCTATGAATGCCTTGGCGTTAACGTGGAAGTGGACGCTTGGATGTTGATATTCCAAGCCTGGCTGGACCGGGGCCTATCGGACCACGCTACCGTACAGAGACTGGAGGCAGAGCTGCGTGCCTGGGGCCAGAACCCCGACGCCTTTTTTGGGCGGCCCGGGTGTGAGGCCATCGGCTACAAGGAGGGGTAGGCATCCCGTGTATTCGTAGGGGCGAGGTCTCCGCGCCCGTCTCCGTGCCTGCGGGCAGGCGCATGGGACGCGGGCGGGGAGACCCTGCCTTTACGGGTACAGGTACCAGCAAGGAATAGTACGTTCGTAACCGGTGCTGGCGCAGCTCATGCGCTAGTGTTTCCTCAACGTCATTGCAACTCACCCGGAAGTGATGCCAAAGGAGGGACACCATGGCTACGGCCACTACGGGTCAACACAAGGACAGCTTCTGGCGAGGCGTTGGCGCCTTCGTAGGCGTTTTCGCCCTTTCTTGGGCGTTGAGAAACGTTCCAATTCTTAACCTATTTGTGATGCCGGTAGTGTGGCTGCTGTTATTTGGCCTCTTCTTAAAGGCGGGAGGGTATGCCTCCCCTAGGGGCAAGATTGCAGCGGCGATAGCAGGAGCAGTAGGCGTCGTTGCGATTGCAGTCAGCGTATTGTCTTTCTATGATCGCTTCCTTGGCGCTGGCGGATGGGCTGTACCAGCCATCCTCATGGTCGGCGCAGGATTCAAAAGAATGGCGTGGGGCTACGGGGTGACTTTCGCCGTCGTAATGGTGATTGTTATGCCCGTCTACAGCTTTTTCACGCTCGTCCTGTAGGGGCGACCCGGCGGGTCGCCCCTACGGGAAATCCGTCGCAACGCATGACCGATATCAAACGCCGAAAGGGAGGGCGAAATGACAACGCACGCTCCGAGGCAAGCCAACCAGGGTGGCGGGTACATCATGGGCTACGGGCAGACAACGGTCAATCTGTTCCAGCAGCGAAGGGCGGATTTCTTCGCGGCCACGTTGCTGACGCGGCTGCGTCCAGGCATGAGCGTCCTGGACTGCGGCTGCGGCCCGGGCAGCATTACGCTGGACCTGGCGGAGGCCGTGGCTCCTGGCCAAGTGGTGGGTGTTGATATCGAGCCGAGCCAGGTTGCTCTTGCCCAGGCCGACGCCGCACAAAAGGGTGTCTCCAACGTGCGGTTCCAGACGGCGGACGTGCACAAGCTCCCCTTTGATGATGGCGACTTTGGCGCTGTGTTTGCCTGTGCGGTTCTGCAGTACCTCAAAGACCCCTGGCAAGCGCTGGCAGAGATGCGCCGGGTGCTGAAGCCCGGTGGCGTAATTGGGCTAACCAACATTTCCCAAGAAGGCGCAGTATTCTGGCCGCCCTCCGACTGGTGGGAAGCAATCGCCAGAGTCTGGACCGAATCTGCAGACCCTAATGGGATGTGGGGTAGGACTCCTGGCTACAGAGACACCCTGCAGAAGGCGGGATTCGTCCGCTGCGAGATAGCCGCCCGATATGAAAACTACGGGTCCGCTGAAGACACGCGCTTCCGCGCCGAGTTGGAGGCGCAGCGCCTCGAGCAGTTACCCTTTTACCAGCAGGCCGTGGACAAGGGCGTCGTTAACCGGCTAACGCTGGACACTTGGGCCGCTGAGATGCGGGCCTGGGGTGCGCGTCCCGACGCCTTCCTTGCGCGCCCCTGGTGCGAGGCCATCGGCTGGAAAGAGGGGTAGGCATCACATACAACCGTAGGGGCGACCCGGCGGGTCGCCCCTACTTCCTTCCGGCCCAGACACACGACCCAATGACAGAAGGAGGACTCCCATGCGTATCGCAGTCTACGGCGCAGGCGGCATTGGCGGGTTCATGGGCGCGCAGCTCTGCCGCGCTGGCCACGACGTGGCCCTCATCGCGCGGGGCGAGCACCTGCGGGCCATCCAAGAGCACGGCCTGCAGGTGGAGTGGCCCGACGGCAACTACACCGTTACGCCCCGCATCGCCACGAACGAACCTTCCGAAGTGGGCGTTGTTGATCTGGTTATTCTGGGCGTCAAAGCATGGCAGGTGCCGGAGGCTGCCAGGGCGCTGCTGCCTATGGTTGGCCCAGAGACGCGCGTGCTCACCGTCCAGAACGGCGTGGAGGCTCCCTACCAGGTGGCGGAGGTGGTGCCGGCTGAGCGGGTGATCGCGGGAGTGATGTACACCGGAGGCGCAGTGGCGCGCCCTGGCGTGATCCGCAGAGGACGTGGTACAGGCGCAGCGGACAGCTACATCGGCCAGCTTGTGCCAGAGAAGGCGGGGTGCACAGCGGCTGTTGCCTCACTACAGCACACCCTACGGGAAGTACGCTTCCGCATCGTTGTGCCCGAAGACATACGGATTCCCCTGTGGGATAAGTTCTGCGTCTACCCTGGCACGCTGGTGGGGTCCCTGTGCCGCGCGCCCCTGGGCGTCTGGCGAAGCGTGCCCGAGAGCAGGGCCCTGTGCAAGTGCGCTGTAGAAGAGGCGGTTGCGGTTGCGCAGGCGCGAGGAGTCGCACTTGGGGAAAACGTTGTCATGGACAATGAGCGGAACGTGGATGCATACCCAGCAGCGCATTTCAGCTCCACTGCTCGGGACATCGTAAATGGTCGCCCCTCAGAACTGGACGCAATCGTTGGCGCAGTGGTCCGCATGGGCCGGGCTGCAGGCGTGCCCACGCCGGTCAACGAGTTCCTCTACGCCGCGCTGCTGCCCCAGGAGCTGAAGGCCCGCGGGCAGATTCAGTGGCCGGAGTAGGGGGCCATTCGTAGGGGCGCAAGGCTTGCGCCCCTTGCGTGTAATGCAAGCAGACACCCAACCAAACAAGGAGGTCTTCCATGGTGAGCAACATACCACCGCAAGGTTCCAGGGCTCCTGCCCAGGGCGAATACGTGCAGGGCTATCCACCGTCGGTTGTGGCGCGCTACGAGGAACGCACAGCATCGTTCTTCTTTGCCACTTTGCTAACACGCCTCCGGCCTGGCATGAGGGTGCTGGACTGCGGCTGTGGCCCCGGCAGCATTACGCTGGACTTGGCTGAGGCAGTCGCCCCGGGGGAGGTCATTGGCATAGACCTTGAAGCCAGCCAGGTCGCCCGAGCCGAGGTCAATGCCTCCGATAGAGGTATTGCCAACGCGCGTTTCCAGGTGGGAGACGCGCACAAACTCCCCTTCCCAGACGCCTCTTTTGATGCAGTGTGTGCTCACTCCGTGCTGCAATACCTGAAAGACCCATGGAAGGCGCTGGCGGAGATGCACCGGGTGTTGAAACCTGGAGGTGTGATTGCCATTGGCACCGGTGACGCCTGGGAATTCTGGCCCCCCTATGGCGCCCTTTATGCCGCTTATGAAATCATCAAGTTAGTCGTAGATCGCAGCGGTACGCCATTGGGCTTTACCTCTGGCAATGCCCGCGGCGGCAAACATACCCTGCAAAAGGCAGGGTTTGTCCGGTGCGAGATGACCGCTCGATGCGAAGTCTCGGACGGGTCTGAGCCCATCCGTCGCTTCGCAGAGTATGAGGCGCTGAGGCTTGAAGAATCCCCCGTGTACCAGCAGGCCATAGACATGGGCCTGGTGGACCGCCGCACGCTGGAGTTCTGGGCAGCGGAAATCCGTGCCTGGGGGGAACGCCCGGATGCCTTCCGCTACGTCGTCGTGTGCGAGGCCATCGGCTACAAAGAGGGGTAGGCGTTGCTTGCACCGTAGGGGCGTAAGGCTTGCGCCCCTACGCCGGTGCGTCTCGCTCAAGAAATCCACGTCATGGACGTTTGGAAGGAGAAAACCATGTCTAGACAGACCAAGGAGCTTGTCCGGCGGTTCTACGAGGCATACGGCGCCGGCGACGCCGACGCCCTGGACGCAATCGTCACACCGGATTTCGTGAGCCACCAGAACTCTGACCCAAACCCTGTAGTTGGACTGGACGCCATTAGGCGGCACCACGTCACCAACAGCACCATGTTCACAATAGAGGACATCATTGCTGAGAGGGACAAGGTGGTCGTCCGCTACGTGATGGAAGGGAAGGTTGCGCGTCCTCTGCTCAACAACCCTTCCACCGTTGGGAAGCCCTTCAAGATACGGGGATGCGCCATCTTCCGGGTCGCCGGCGGCAAGCTTGCGGAACGCTGGATCAACGTGGACCTCCTGAGTGAGCTGCGGCAGTCCGGTGCTGTACCTAGCTCTTAGGGGTCGTCCGTGGGGGCGCGAGCCTTGCGCCACTACAGCCCTACACAACAAAGGAGGTCTCCCATGGGCCAAGCTCCGGTCCGTGTCGGCATTCCGCACATGGGGCCCTATTCGTACCTGGCCAAGAAGGTCCTGGGAGAGATGATGAAGGAGGTTGGCAGCGGGCATATCACCATTGAGCCTGCGCCCCTGACCACAAAAAAGACCGTCCTGCGCGGCTGGCAGCTCATGGACGAGAACATGTGCCTGCCCGCCAAGATTGTCTTGGGCAACATCCTTGAACTGGCGGATAGCGGCGTTGACGCCGTGCTGGAATGGGACTCCTGCGGCGACTGCCGTCAGAAGATGTACTGCATCCTGCACCAACGCGTGGTGGACCGCCTGGGTTACAAGACCAAGATCATCGC
>JACQUH010000321.1 GCA_016210375.1 Chloroflexota bacterium | reverse complement strand
TCCCAGTGTGGCCAAAGGTGTTTCCTCTGTTACTCCCTGAGCACGTGCCCGGTGAGGGAAAGGAACACGTCCTCCAGGTACGCGGGTATGACTTCCAGGTAGGACAGGGACACCCCCGCCTGGCTGCTCCAGGCCAGCAACGCGGGCAGGGTGCGGGTTGCATCGGAAGAGCGAAGGTAGTACGCGCTGTCCCGGTCGGCACGCACACCCTTGACGCAGTCCAGGGTCTCAAAGGCGGACGGAGACACAGCGGCGCCGGGGATCACCTTCACTTCATATGGGACAGGCAGGGCGCGTATGAGGTTGGTCGGCGTGTCCATGGCCACGATTACGCCCCGGTCCATGATGGCTACCCGGTGGCAGAGGAACTGGGCTTCCTCCATATAATGCGTGGTGAGGACGACGGTCCGTCCGTCCTGGCTGATCCCCTGGATGAACTCCCACAAATGACGCCTCGCCTGCGGGTCCAGCCCGGTGGTAGGCTCATCAAGGAAGACCACCTGGGGGTCGTTGACCAGGGTAGCCGCGATGGTAAAGCGCTGCTTCTGGCCTCCGGATAGCTTGCCCACAGTAGTGTTTGCTTTGTCCTCGAGGCCCACGCGCGCCAATAACCCGTCTACGGGCAGGCGGCGGGAATAGAAGCGCCCGAAGAGCTCCAGGATTTCCCGGAGCGTCAGATAGTCGAAGTAAGCGGAGGCCTGGAGTTGGACCCCGATGCGCTCTTTGACTCGCTCCGGCTCTTTATGGCTATCAATGCCCAGCACCAGCATACGGCCGGAGGAGGGTCTTTGCAGCCCCTCGATGCACTCCAGCGTGGTAGTCTTGCCCGCACCGTTCGGACCGAGTATGCCGAAGACCTCTCCAGTGCCCACGGAGAAGGAAACCCCGTTTACCGCGGCGATGGGGCCGAAGTTCTTGACCAGTCCCTGAACGTCAATATCGGCCGGCATGGGAGCGCAACCGGGGATATCTTACCACAGGGCACCTGACTGTGGTTAATGCCCCAGATGTACTTGGACCCCGGACAAGCGCCTGACCTCGTCCATTAGTTGGGGGGTAACCAGGGTGTGCCCCCGGGCACGGGCATAGCCCTCAACAGCTTTTTTTACCCTGTTCCGGACGAAGCCGGGCACGCGCTGCAACCTGACCTCGGCGTCGGACGTCCAGGTTATCTGTGGCGATGGGGTAGGACAAGCGCCCGGTGATTGATAAAGGCACCAGGGGTCTTCACCCAGATAATCACCGGTCAGGCCGAAAGCGCGAGCGCGGCAGCCAGCACATGCCTCACGGTAGTTGCATGAGCCGCATCTACCTTTGAGGCCGGGACTCCGTAATTGCTGCAGGACGGGCGCACTTTCCCAGATTTCCCGGAGAGGAGCCCGGCGGAGGTTTCCCGCCATCACGGGAAGATAGGGGCAGGGCGTTACCTCTCCCTCCGGGCCTATTCTCAGGTAGCTGACGCCGGCCGGGCAGCCACCGCCGGCCATGGGAAAACCCCGCCCTTGGGCAATACGCGTCACCTGGGGAGCGCATTTGGCGCGCACCATCATGGAAGGGTGAAGTGCCTGGGCATCCAGCAAAGAGGCCAGACTCTGTTCATATTGTTCGGGGGTAATGTCTGTCAATTTTTCGCCGCGGCCGGTACACACCAGATAATACAGGTTAAAGGCAGTTGCGCTCTGGCTTCGGGCAAACTCCATCAGAGCCGGGACTTCCATATAGTTCCATGAAGTCAAGGTGGTCTGTATGACCACAGGCAGTCCCCCTCTAGAACAGGCGCGGATCCCGTTTAGCGCCCTTTCCCAGCACCTCGTCACGCCGCGAAAGGAATCGTGTTTTTCTGCTCGAAGAGAGTCCAGGCTGATGCCCACGCCCTGAAGTCCTGCCCCCTTGAGGCTGACTGCCATGTGAGCATCTATGAGAGTGCCATTGCTGCCCAGGACCGTCATGATGCCACGCTCCCGGCAGCGGCGGATGATTTGCAGCAGGTCTCCCCTGAGCAGAGGTTCGCCCCCGGTGAGTATGACCATCCCCGTTCCCGCAGCCGCCATCTCATCAATGACCCGATAGCACTCGTCAGTAGTTAGCTCTGCTTCGCGGGTCGCGCCGGCATCCAGGTAGCAGTGGGCGCAGCGTAGGTTGCAGCCTCCGGTGAGGTTCCACGAAACAATTTCAGGACGACTTTTTGTGTTCACTCAGCCCACTCTTTGCCGCCTGGCACGGCCCATCACATCCCCATCTCCCGGCGCGCCTCGGCCATGACCTCCGGCGTTACCTTCGCGTAGCCATGGCGGCGAGCATATGCTTCGATGGCCTGTCTAGCCATGACGCGGGCGAAAGCGGGAACACCCTCTAATCTCTCGGCGGCCTCTTGAGTCCAGGGAAGAGCTACAACCCCTTGCTGAGGTGGTGAAACATCGGGTAGCGATGACTCTCCACCGACGATAAGGACATGGCAGGGAGCGAGCCGCAGCAGGTTCTCCGCGGTGCTGCCCAGGTCCAGGTTGTCGGTGCGATGGACGCCATAACGTCCCACCACCAGGAGAGAGG
>JACQUH010000311.1 GCA_016210375.1 Chloroflexota bacterium | reverse complement strand
CGAACCCCCAACCTCAGCGATGCGAACGCTGCGCTCTCCCAGTTGAGCTATATCCCCACTGATATACAACGCCCCTAGCGGAGGGGCTAGAGCCATTCTAGCAACGCTCAATCTTGGGTGTCAACGCAAGGGCGACCTGGTGACCGTTGTAAGGTGGCGACCTGGCAGGCCCCGTGCGCGGCAGCGCCCAGGCTGCGGGTGGGCCACCTCCCTGGCGGCCGCCATACTACGCCCCGTTCTGGGCAACCTCCTGGATAGCCCGGACGATCTTGTCGTACCCGGTGCATCGGCACAGGTTGCCAGCAATGGCAAGGCGTATCTCGTGTTCCGTGGGATGAGGGTTCGTGTTCAGGAAGGCCCGGGCCGACATGAGGAAGCCAGGGGTGCAGAAGCCACACTGGAGGGCGCCGTGGTCAATAAAGGCCTCCTGGAGGGGGTCCAGCTTGCCTCCTCTGGCCAGGCCTTCCACGGTGGTGACCTGCTGGCCTTCCACCTCGGCGGCCAGGGTGCAACATGAGACGATGGCCCGCCCGTAGAGCAAGACGGTGCAAGCGCCGCAGTTGCCGTTGCTACAACCCTCTTTGGTCCCGGTAAGGCCCAGCTCGTCCCGCAGGGCTTCCATAAGGGTCTGCCAGGGCTGGACCAGGATCTCCTGGGGGTCTCCGTTAACAGCAAAGGTCACAGGAATCTTGGGCACGCTTTCCTCCACTGGTTGCTATGAGAACTGGGGACTAAGCCCCTCCCCTGATCCCTCTCCCGAAAGGCGAGGGGAACTGTAGTCCGACTTCCCGTTTCTCTTTCCCCTTCCCTCATGTTATTTGACTAAACAGATGTTCAACTCAACCCCCCGACTAAAGTCGGGGGTTGGCTGCACTCCAAACCTGGCACTTCAGTGCCAGGCGGAGTCGGGTTATCTGGTCAATCACCTTTCGGGAAGGGGTAGGGGTTAGGCTAGGTTACCCCACCTTTTGTCCCAGGGACTCCATGCACATCCCCAGGGTCCTGCGCGTGAGCACCTTCACCAGCTCCCTGCGGTACTCTGCCGAGCCGCGCACGTCAGAGATGGGGCTGGCAGCCTCCACCGCCTTCTCGCCCGCCTCGCGAATGAGGGCGGCGGTGATCTCCTTCCCCTCCAGAACGGCCTCTGCGGCCCTGGCGCGCACCGGCGTCGGGGCGACGGAGGCCAGGGCTATACGGGCCGTCGTACACCGCCGGGTGCGGGGGGCCAGGACAATCATGCTGGCCACGCCTGCCACAGCGATGTCCATCTCGTTCCTTGGGATGAAGCGCAGATAGTGGCCGCTGCTATTGGCCGGAGGCGGCGGGACGATGACCTCCTGGATGATCTCGTCGGGGGCCAGCACGTTCTGGCCTGGGCCGGTGAAGAAGCTCTCCAATAAGACCTCTCGGTGGCCCCTGGGGCCGGTGACGAGCACCTTGGCCCCGAAGGTGATAAGGCCAGGGACGGTATCGGCGGAGGGCGCGGAGTTGCCGATGTTTCCTGCCATGCTAGCTCGGTTCTGGATCTGGGTGGAGCCGACCAGCTGGCAGGACTCGTGGATGGACGAGTAGTTCTGGACTACGGCGGCAAACTGGACTGTATCGGTGCAGCACACAGCAGCCCCCACGTGGAGTCCCTCGCCCGGCACCCACTCCAGGCGCTTCATCTCCGGGATGCGTTTGATGTCCAGGACCACCGAGGGCGTGCGACGGTTGACGCGCATCTGGTCAATCAGGTCAGAGCCTCCCACCAGGGCACGGACGTCGCCGGGGCCTTTGGCCCTGGCGAGAACCTGGTGCGCCTCTTGCAGGGAGGTGGGCGCGACATACGTAAAAGGTTTCAAAGGGTTCCTCCGCAGGAGCATTGGTGAAATTATACCTGTGGACACGAGGCTTGGCAATGACGGGCGCTGCGCCGGGATTGCTTGCTGGTGTGGGCGCGCTGCCCCGTAAGGTCATGACGACCTAACCCCCTCTGGCTCCCCCTTCCCGCACGGGAAGGGGGAAATCCCAAACGTGAGAATCTGCACACGGCAATGCCGTGTGCAGATTCTCACAAGGTGAACATCCCCCACTCCCCTGGAAGCGGGAGATAATGGTGTAGAGAATTGGTGTGATGCAGCGCTGCCGCATCACACCAATTCATCAAATCCCGCATCAGAGAAGAGAAGTCGGGCAGGCTGTTGGTAAGCTGCACCAGACTTCAATCCTTCCACCTGAATACGGTGAAGGGAGGCGCAGATTGGGACCGCTTCTGGCGTAATGTTTGTCGGAATCCGTCAATGCGGGCCTTGAGTTGCGGGGCGGCCTCTGGTATACTTCGCTAATCCCACAACGAGGTCAGCAAAGCTATGGCGCTATCTCATTTCAAGGAGATCAGGCACGCTCTGGGCTTTGAGGATGTGGCTATTGTCCCCGGGGATGTGACCGTTAACCCGGACCAGACGGACATTAGCATGGATATTAATGGTTGCCACCTGGACATCCCGGTGATGGCTTCCGCCATGGACGCCGTGGTGTCTCCCAAGTTTGCTGCCCTGATGGGCCACGCGGGTGGCCTGGGTGTCCTGAACCTGGAGGGCATGTACACCCGCTACGAGGATGCCCAGGCGATCATTGACCAGATCATAGAGACCCCTGGGGAACACACGACGGAGCTGCTCCAGCAGCTTTACACCCAGCCCATGAGGGACGACCTCATCGGCAAGCGGGTGGAGGAAATAAAAGGCGCAGGCGTGACCTGCGCCGTTTCTATTACGCCCCAGAACACGAAGCGTTTCGCGCCCGTGGCGGTGGAGGCGGGGGCGGATATCGTCGTGGTGCAGTCCACTGTGACAACGGCGCGGCACATCTCCAAGAGCTACCACGGGCTGGTGTTCTCCGAGCTGAAGGAGTGGGTGGGGGTGCCTGTGGTGGTGGGCAACTGTGTGACCTACAGCGCGGCGCTGGAGCTGATGGAGACGGGTATCAATGGCATTCTCGTAGGGGTTGGCCCAGGCGCCGCCTGCACCACCCGTGAGGTGACAGGGGTTGGGGTTCCCCAGATCACGGCGACCATGGACTGCGCCGCAGCCAGAGAGGAGCACCTGCGCCGCACAGGCAAGTACGTCGTCGTCATAACCGATGGCGGCATCCGCACGGGCGGCGACCTGTGCAAGGCCATTGTGGCCGGCGCCGATGGCGTCATGCTGGGCACTCCTTTTGCCCAGACCACCGAGGCTCCCGGCAAAGGGTTCAACTGGGGCATGGCGACGCCCCACCCGGCGCTGCCCCGGGGGACCCGCATCAACGCTGGCATCAAGGGCCCCCTCCAGCAGGTGCTCTTTGGCCCCAGCAAGCGGTCCGACGGCACCCAGAACCTGATGGGGGCGCTGCGGGTATGCATGGGCATGTGCGGCGCCTTCACTATTCGGGACATGCATCACGCCGACATGGTGATGGCTCCCTCCATCGCCACGGAAGGCAAGGTGTTCCAGCTCTCCGGGCGGATCTAGAAACTGACTCAAGACAGCCTCTCTTCACCACAGTCTTTTGTTGGAATCAGTGTGATGCGGCAAGGCCGCATCACACTGATTCCCTTGTCTATCGTCCCCCCCTTTTAGGAGAGGGGGACCACAGGGGGAGAGGTCAGAACCACAACAGCACAAGTATTTGGCTAATGACTATGAGGCTGGGGCAGGATGCCTCCCCCATCATGGGGCGGCACAGAAGCGCCTTGACATAGTCACTTAGCCGCCGACGGTTCTTGTGCGACAAGGAGGAGAGGCCAGACATGGGATGCCCCTCCTCTTTCTTTCTGGCGGGGCACTCCTGCCAAGCATCCCTTCATTGGCCGCTTCACTCCTGGCAAGGAGGGCGATAGAGCATGATGGAAGAGCCAAGCGAAGAACAGGCAAGGCTGCTGGGCGAACGGGCCTGGAAAATAAGGCTCATGGGATCCCTTCCCGAGGCGCGGGTCCTCTACCACAGGGCCTTGGAGCAGTGGAAAGCCTTGGGCAACCAAACGGCGATGGCCGAGACCCTGGCCAAGCTGGGGGACATTGCCATGGACCTTCAGGAGAGAGAGGAGGCGGAGGCCTGTCTCCAGCAAAGCGCCGCGCTGTGGCAGAAGCTGGGGGACTGGGCAGGCTATTCCGACAGCCTCAGGAAGCTCAACAGGATGGCGAGAAGCCAGGGCCGCTATGGGAACTCCGAAGAGTGGCGGCAACACCGCTGGCGCTTGCACGAGCTGGGGTTCCGCGAATGGGACGAGGCTCTCCGCAGGCAAGAGGATAGAGGTTAGTGTGGTGAATCCAAAGAACATTACTAAAGTCATTCTGAGCACAGCGAAGAATCTGGGGAGGGGTCTCCCACCGCCCCAGATGCTTCACTTCGTTCAGCATG
>JACQUH010000328.1 GCA_016210375.1 Chloroflexota bacterium | reverse complement strand
GGAGAGGGGGACCACAGGGGGAGAGGTTGGGTCCCATTGGCATCATAATTGCTCAATGACCATCATCGGGATTCCCGTGCGGGAAGGGGGCCAGGGGGTTAGGTCAGGCTCGGTAACGAAGCATGAGAAGCACCACACTAACCGCCGCTCTGTCGTGCCACACCCAATGACCGTCATCCCCGGGGTTAACCTGTCAGGACAGGCCGGCACGCCTCCATGACAGCCAGCGCGGAATCCACGGTTGGCCGCGCCGCCACCACGCGCACGATGGCTGTGTCCAGCCCCTGGGCCAGGGTCCGAAAGGCCTGGGCAGCGCCGCGGGCGGCGCCAAAATAGCCAACTTTCATCGCCAGGTCGTCGGGGAAGGCCTGGATAAGCTCCTCCTCGGTGGCTTGACGACGGCGCATGTCGTCCAGGCGCGCCAGGGCTTCGGTAAACCCCATGCGCTCAAAGTGGCCGCGGTAGGCCAGGCCCCGCTCCCGCTCGCTGGGTACCCACTGCCTCAGGGCGTACCCCATCACCGTGCGGATGTATGCCCTGCGGGCCACCTGCACGTCGTCGTCCACGCAGATGCGGATGTACTCGGCGATATGGACGGACGAAGGGTCGCGCCCCACCTTGGCTGCTCCTTCGGCAACGCGTTCCCGGCTCCAGGCGATCTGTTCCGGTGTACACCAGTTGAGAGAAATGCCATCAGCCAGCTCGCCGCCCAGGCGCAGCATCTGAGGCCCCAACGCGCCCAGATAGACAGGGGTCCTCGGCAAGGGGCGCGCCCCAGCCGGGCGTAGCGTCACGCCGTGCAAGGAAGCGGTCTTCCCCTCGTAGTCCACCGTCTCCCCACGCAGCAGCGCCTTGATGATGGTGAGGTAGTCCCGCATGAGGGCGATCAGGGGCACGCCCCTGCCGAAGCGCCCCTGGTAGGCATCGCGGTACGCCTCCCCCGAGCCGACGCCCAGGATGAAGTGGCCGTTGGTAAGGTCGCTGGCGGTGGCGGCGCTCACGGCGAAGCCGAGGGGGGTCTGCACCTCCACAGGGTACACGGCGATGCCCGTGCCCAGGCCCTCGGGGACCACCGCCCTGGTCGCATTCCAGCGGTGGAGGCAGAGCTGAAAGGCGTCGTAGCCAGCCCCCGCGGTGGTCCACACGCTGGTGTAGCCCATGCGGGCGGCCTGCCGGCTGACCTCCGCCTCCTGGTCTGGGGTGAGGCGCAACGAGGCATCCATTCCAACGCCGATGTTCATTGGCAACTCCTTGCAAAGGTACTAGCGTCTGCGCTCCCTCAGCGCCTGCCACACCGCTTCCGGTGGGGTTCCGGCGGCGGCCAGCAGCACCAGGGCATGGTAGAAAAGGTCCGCCATCTCCTGGGGCACGTGTTCCTTGTCGCCGGTGGCAGCGGCCAGGGCCGCCTCACCGGCCTCCTCTATCACTTTCTGCGCGGCGCGGCCCACCCCCGCCTTCAGCAGCGATGCTGTGTAGCTCCCCTCCGGCAGGTCCCGCTGCCGGTCCTTGATGACGGTGAAGAGCTCGTCCAGCACGCCGGGCCCCCGCGCTTCGCTTTCAAGGACTGGATTGGGCTCCAGGGGTGTGAAAAAGCAGGAGACGTTTCCCGTGTGGCAGGCGGGGCCATCGGGCGACACCTGGAAGAGCAGCGTATCGCCGTCGCAGTCCACAGAGGCATTCTTCAGGTGCAAGTAGTGGCCGGAGACCTCTCCCTTGTGCCACAGCTCTTCACGGCTACGGCTGTAGAACCACACCTGGCCGCCCTCCACGGTGCGGCGCAGGGAGTCCGGGGACACGTACCCCACCATCAGCACCTCTTTCGTGTTGATGTCCTGCACCACCGCCGGCACCAGGCCACGCTCGTCCAGCTTGATTCTCACGGCACACCTCGTGGTGGAGACTTCACCCTCTTAGCGGCTCTCGCCTGTTCTTTCACACTCGCCCGCTCGGCTTCTGGCAGGATATCCCTGCGTTCGCAGAGATGACCTGCGGTCTGCCAGGGTATCCATTGTCAGTGGCCGTTGGCACGGTGTCAATTGCGGGCCTGCGGGCACACCGCGTGCCGTCCTGTGTGCTAGAATCGTACTGGCTCCCCTGGAAAGCGTGCCACCCGCCTGCGAAACGAGCATGTCCCTACCAGGGCCGGTGCTCATTGGCCTGTATCCAAAGCCCCTGGTAAACGTGATCCAGGCTGCGACAAGGGCCATGCTGCCGTAGGACGGCCAGGCGCATGATTGTGGTACCTTGGGGGCGACGCATGCGTCGCCCCAACGTTTGCCCTTATGTCATGAGGAGGACAACATGACAGCCCGAGAGTTCACGATCGCCGGGGTTGACGGGTGCCGCAGCAAGAGAGGGCAATGGCTGGCTGTCCTGGCCGATGCAGATTTCACTGTCAGTCAGGTCGCGGTACACCACAGTATCGCCAGCCTTGTTTCCTCGTCTCCCTCTCTGAGGGTGATTGGCATAGACATACCGATCGGCCTGCCCAGCGGCAAACAAAAGTTCCGGCAGTGTGACCTCCAGGCCCAGGAAGCCGTGGGGCCACGTCGCTCCTCGGTTTTCTTGACGCCTCCGCGCGTCGTATTGGACGCTCCGGACTATCCTACGGCCAACGAATGGGTAAACCAAATATGGGGCAAGGGGTTCAACCTCATGGCCTTTCATCTCCTCAAGAGGATTCGGGATGTGGACAGCTATGTGCGAGCACACGGGCAGGGGATGGTGAAAGAGATCCATCCAGAGGTGTGCTTCAAGGCCATGAAGGGCGGCTCCCTAGAAAGCAAGAAAACGGTCGAAGGACTCGCGCAGAGGCTGGCTTTGTTAACGAACAGCACCAGCAAGGCAGTGGTTAACCAGAGCGAAAGGGATCGCTACGGCTCAGGAGCGAAACTGGACGACCTCTATGACGCTCTTGCCGCGCTCTGGACCGCCAGGCGTATCCTGGAGGGCAACAGCAAACGGTTGCCCGAAAACCCCGAGAAGGATGCTGAAGGTCTCTTGATGGAAATCAACTACTGATGCACTGCCCAGGTTGACTCCCTGCCCCTATCTTCTTCCACAGGAGCGCACCCGCCATGCCTACCATTGCCAGCCTCCATGCCCGCGAGATCCTGGACTCTCGCGGAGTACCCACCGTAGAGGTGACCGCTGTCCTGGCCGGTGGCGCGGTGGGCGTGGCCGCGGTGCCCTCCGGGGCCAGCACCGGCAGCCACGAGGCCGTGGAGCTGCGCGACGGCGATAAGATGCGATACGGCGGCAGGGGTGTGCTCAAAGCGGTCGCCAACGTCAACGGCCCCATCGCCCGCGCCCTGATGGGCATGGCCTCGGAAGACCAGGCCTCCGTGGACCGCCGGCTCATTGACCTGGACGGCACGCCCAACAAGGCCAGGCTGGGGGCCAACGCCATCCTGGGCGTCTCCTTGGCCGTTGCCTACGCCAGCGCCCGCAGCAAGGGCTTGCCCCTGTACCGCTACCTGGGCGGCGACGACTTCACCCTGCCCGTCCCCATGCTGAACATCCTGAACGGGGGCCGTCACGCCTCCAACTCCGCCGACCTCCAGGAGTTCATGGTGGCCCCGGCGGGGCTGCCCACCTTCGCCGAGGCCCTGCGCTGCGGGGCGGAGGTCTACGCCTCCCTGAAGGCCCTGCTGGCCCAGCGCGGCTATGCCACCAACGTCGGCGACGAGGGTGGCTTCGCGCCTTCGCTGCCCTCCAACGAGGACGCCTTGAAGGTGGTGTTGGAGGCGGTTGAGCGGGCCGGCTACCGGCCCGGAGAGGACTGCTTCATAGCTCTGGACCCGGCGGCATCGGAGTTTTATGAGAACGGCATGTACGTGCTCAAACGCGAAGGCAAACGGCTCACCTCGGCCCAGATGGTGGACTTGCTGGAGCAATGGTGCACCGCCTACCCCATCATCAGCGTTGAGGACGGCCTGGCGGAGGACGACTGGCAGGGCTGGGCGCTGCTCACGAAGCGACTGGGCAGGAAGGTACAGATAGTAGGGGACGACATCTACACCACCAACCCGGAGCGCATCCGCAAGGGTATCGCAGAGAAGTGCAGCAACGCCGTCCTCGTGAAGCTCAACCAGATCGGTACCTTGACGGAGACCCTGGAGGCGGTGCGGATGGCCCAGCAGGCGGGATGGGGCGTCGTCATCAGCCACCGCTCCGGCGAGACCGAGGACACGACGATAGCCGACCTGGCGGTGGCAACCAGCGCTGGCCAGATCAAGACAGGCGCGCCGGCCCGCTCCGAGCGCGTCGCCAAGTACAACCGCCTGCTGCGCATTGAGGAGGAGCTGGGCTCGGCGGCCAAGTATGCGGGACGTGGCGCGTACCCGGTGTAAGCAAATGATTAGCCAACATAGTCGCCTAGAAGCAGTGAGGTGGTTGCGGCAGGTTGAGCAGGACCTAAGAGCGGCTCGTTTGTCTGCCAACGAGGGATTCTACGCCCAGGCGTGTTTCTTTAGCCAGCAGGCAACCATCAAGGCGTTGAAAGGCGTGGCATACCTTCGGGGCGACCGCTACATGAGAAAGCACACCATCGTTGAGCTCTTGCCCGAGGTGATCGGGTCGTTCCCGGAGCTTGAGGCTATCCGGCAGAAGGCTGAGGGACTTGACCAGTACTACTGCGCCACACGATACCCAGACGCATGGCCTGATGACGTCCCTTCTGAGAAATACGACGAGCACGACGCACAACACGCACTGGCTGATGCAGAGGCTATAATGGGCCTCGCCCGTCGGTTGATTGAAGGCAGGTAGGAGCAGGCCATGGGCATGACGGTGATGGAAATAGAGGTCGGCAATCCCGCCAACCCGGAAGTCACTGAGCGGGTGGAGTTCCTGGTGGACTCCGGCGCCATCTACTCCGTCGTGCCTGGGCCCATTCTGGCGCAGCTAGGCATCAAGCCGCTGACAACGCAGGTCTTCCGTCTGGCCAACGGCGACAAGATCAGCCGGCGCAAGGGCGTCGCGATGTTCAAGTACCGCGACCGTATTGGTGGCGCCGATGTTGTCTTTGGCGAACCGGGCGACAGCAACCTGCTGGGCGCGTTTACCCTGGAGGCGCTGGGGTTGGGCCTTGATCCCTTGCGCCGTGAACTCCTGGAACTGCCTATGATTCTCGGCGGCTATGGGTATGATAGGGGCGCGTAAGGAAGGAAGGCATGGACAGCAAGCGCAGGCTCACAGTCATCCTGGAGCGGGACGAGGACGGCTGGTACGTGGCCTCAGTCCCAGAGCTGCGGGGTTGCCATACCCAGGGCGACACCTTGGATGAAGTGATGGAAAACATACGGGACGCCGCTCGTTTGTGCTTGGAGGTTGAACAGGAAGACGATGAAGTTAAGATGGAGTTTATTGGCGTCCATACCATTGAAGTATGACGCTCCCCGCTCCCACCAGTGACCAGATCATCGCCGCTCTTCGCAAGGCAGGGTTTGATGTTATTAGGCAAAGCGGCAGCCACGTCGTCCTGAGACACCCAGACGGAAGGACAACGGTTGTGCCCCAGCACAGAGGGAGCACCATCGGGAAGGGACTGCTCTCCAAGATCCTGAAGGATGTACAACTGACAAGGGAGCAGCTTCGCTCCCTGCTGTAGCACAACACGTCTGCCACAAGCGTAAGGAGGGAACCATGGTCACACGCATCGGCATCAACGGCTTCGGGCGCATCGGGCGGCAGGTCACGCGGGCCGTCATGGAGCGCCACCCGGACAAGCTCACCGTCGCCGCCGTCAACGACCTCACGGACGCCAAGACCAACGCCCATCTGTTCAAGTACGATAGCACCTACGGACGCTACAAGGGCACGGTGGAAGCGGGCAAGGACTCCCTCACAGTGGACGGCCATCAGATCGCTGTGACCGCCCAGCGGGACCCTGCCAGCATCCCCTGGGCCGAGTACGGCGTGGACCTGGTCATTGAGTCCACGGGCGTCTTCACCGACGCCGCCAAGGCAAGCGCCCACCTGAAGGGCGGCGCCAAGAAGGTCATCATCACCGCTCCCGCCACGGGCGAGGACATGACCATCGTCCTGGGCGTCAACGAGAAGGGCTACGACCCCAGGCGGCACAACATCCTGTCCAATGCCTCCTGCACCACCAACTGAGTGGCCACCATGGTCAAGGTGCTACACGACAATTTCAAGATCACCCGCGGCCTCATGACCACCATCCACTCCTACACCAACGACCAGCGCATCCTGGACCAGTACCACAGCGACCTGCGCCGCGCCCGCACCGCTGGGGCCAACATTATTCCGACGACCACCGGCGCTGCCCGGGCCTGCGGCATCGTCATCCCGGAGCTCCAGGGCAAGGTGCATGG
>JACQUH010000310.1 GCA_016210375.1 Chloroflexota bacterium | reverse complement strand
CTGTGAAGTCTGCAAGGGCAAGCGCTACAACCGCGAAACGTTGGAGGTCCGCTACAAAGGCAAGAACATCTCCGAGGTGCTGGATATGAGCGTGTCCGAGGCGGCGGGGTTCTTCGAGGCGATCCCACCGATCGCCCGTCACATGAACACGCTCAACGACGTCGGCTTGGGGTACATCAAGCTGGGGCAACCTGCACCAACGTTGTCGGGCGGCGAAGCCCAGCGCGTGAAGCTCTCCACCGAGCTCTCCCGCCGCGCCACGGGCCGCACCCTGTACATCCTGGACGAGCCGACCACCGGCCTCTCCTTTCCCGACGCCCAGGCCCTGCTAAGCGTGCTGCACCGCCTGGCCGACGCCGGCAACACGGTGCTGCTCATTGAGCACCATCTGGACCTCATCAAGAACGCCGACTGGATCATAGACCTGGGGCCAGGCGCGGGCGAAAAGGGCGGGTACGTCATCGCCGAGGGCACGCCGGAGGAGGTCGCGCGGGTGAGGCGCTCGCTGACGGGGCAGTACCTGCGCCGGCTGGTGGGGGAGATGAACGTTGCGACTGTAAGCAGCAAGGGGAGGAAGAGGACAACTGACAACGGGCCTGCCTAATGTTGCTTCTGCCTTGTCCATATTTGGGTAACGCTGTAGAGATCACTGACGAACGGAAAGAGCATATCGCCAGACGACATCCCGACCTTCTTCCGGTCAATGAACAACTCATGGGGCAGACCTTAGCGCAGCCAGATTCAGTTTGGGCCAGCGAACGGTTTTCCAACGCCCGTCTCTTGGTTCGCTGGTATAATGACCTTGCAGGCGGCAAGTACGTGGTAGTTGTCGTTGTCAGCGACGCTCCTCTTCCCAGGCATTGGGTAATCACGGCTTACATTGCCAGAAGCCTTGTTTCGGGGGTGCTGGAATGGGAAAGACCTTGACTTTCAGGTATGAACGGGATGTTGATATCCTCTATATTGACGTGTGCCCGCCCTATGCAGAGCAAGAGTCTGAGGATGTGGGGGATGAAGTTATCGCGCGACTCAACCCCAAGACCGGTGAAGTGGAGAACCTGGAGGTCTTGTTTTTTTCCACACGCCTTATGAGGAAACAGCTATTTCAGTTGCCTATTGCAGCAGACCTCCGGCTTGCCGTGAAGAGTTGATTCCCTGTGACGCAGTCTCTCTCCCCCATCATCCGCCCCGCCGCACGGCTGCTGCTCCTTGAGCCGCAGGGCCGGGTGCTGCTGTTCAAAGGCCCAGCGGCAGACCCCCAGATCACCGCCATCTGGATCGCCCCTGGCGGTGGGCTGGAGCCTGGCGAGACCTGGGAGCAGGCAGCGCTCCGTGAGCTGTGGGAAGAGACAGGCTTGACCAACGTGGCCCTTGGGCCGTGGGTGTGGACGCGCAGGCACGTCTACTCGTGGAATGGACGGCTCCTTGAAGCCCAGGAACAGTTTTACCTCGTCAAGACGCCCCAGTTCATCCCAAAAGCAGTTGTTCCCGACCCGCCAGGGGTTTCTCCGCACCGCTGGTGGTCGGCTCAGGAGATAACCGCTGCCGATGGAATAGAGTTCTTTGCTCCCCGCAACCTGGGCAAGCTCCTGGAGCCTATCATACGCGGAGAACTGCCAGAGTCGCCCATAGACACGGGAGTATGAGGATGAGCTCTATGGCCCAAGCCCCCACCCCGCAGCCTTCAGCCCGCTTGTTAGTGGTCAACAACCTGGACGAAGTCCTGCTCTACAGCATTCCCGCCGACACCACAAATACAGCCCGGAAATGGATTACTCCCGGAGGAGGTCTCAAACAGGGGGAGACGTATGAACAGGCCGCCTTACGCGAACTCTGGGAAGAGACGGGGCTCAAGGATGTTGAATTGGGCCCCTGTGTTTGGACGCGGCAAGAGCTATGGGAGTATCAGGGCAAAGTCTACGACTCACAGGAACGTTTCTTCCTGGTCAGAGTTTCAAAGTTTGAGCCACGCCCCACTTCGCTGGAAGCCTACGAATCGGACATTTTGAGGGTACCCCTGTGGTGGTCCATCGCAGGACTTCGGGCTGCGCAAGGAAAAGAATGGTTTGTACCCAGGAAACTCGCTGATCTCCTGGGACCCATCCTGCGGGGTGATCTGCCTCCTGCCCCCGTAGACGCTGGTATCTAGCCAAGGGGGCTGTTGCCAGGAACGCCTCGCCTCGCGGGCGGTGGCCTAAGAATGCGGGCCCGGCCCTTCCAGAACGTACGCCGCAAAGATAAGGCGTCCGTCGTCTGTTTTCTCCACCACAGCGCGGCCTCCTGGGTACGTGTTTCTCAGCTCGCTCAGATGCCGGTCATAGGGGGACAGGAGCAGGTACACCACGGGCGGGCCATGGTCTGCCCGGAGAGAAAAACGCCCGAACATCGCCGAGCGGTCCTCCCCTTCCAGCCCCGGCGCTTGAAAGCGCCGCGCCTCGTAGTCCCAGCTCCAGCGGTCGGAGTAGAAGTACACGTAGGGACTCTGGCCCTGGGAGCGGGGCAGGGAGCTGAGGTAGCCCGAGGCGCGGCTCAGCTCGTAGGCGTAGGCGAAGCGTGAGACCTCGCCAGGCGCTACCTCGGTGAAATAGACGCGGACGTTCCACAGGGCAACGTACCCCACCACCACCACGGCGGCCCCGTACACGAAACCGCGCGCCAGCACCCGCCATCGGGCATCCCTAGCCCTGCGAATAGACGTTTCTGCCAGGGCCAAAAGGGTGTCACCTCCCACGGCGGCGGCGGCAAAGACCATGGGCAAGGCGGCGATGCCCCGCCGGTTCTCCCCCCAGGACACCGTGGTGACGACCGCTACGACGCCGCTGGCCACACCCGCCAGCACAAGGAAATATTGCCACTGTCGCCCCCTCCAGAGGCTCACCGCCAGCCCCAGGGCAAAGAGGACCCTGGCAGCGGGGTCCAGCAGCCCGAAGTCCCCCATGCCATCGGTGGGGTCGGCGCTCCTTCCCAGGAAGTAAAGAGAGATGGCCCGCGCCACCTTCATGCCAAGGAAAGACAGGGCGTTGCCTTGCTGGGCTGCCTCATGGTACTCGCTGCTGTTGAAGATGGAGACGATGCGGCCGTACCCCATGTAGTCGTCATAGCGGGTCATGATCAACGCCGCCATGGGTAGGGCAATCAGCACCGCAGGCAGAGCAAACATGAAGCCGTGTCGGAGGAGAAGGCGCAGGGTATACGGGCGGGTTACCACCAGGAACACCCCGAGGGCCACCAGCAAGAGGACAAAGAAGGAGTACCCCTTGTACGTGTACACACCCAGTCCAGCCAGAGCGCCCGCCGCAACGAAAGGCCAGCCTTTTCCCCCCTTCAAGCCCTTGGCCAGGAAGAACAGGACAGCGCACTCGGCCAGGGGGGCGGAGATGAGGCCAAAGGCGGTGCGGCTGTAGTGAATGTGCCAGTAGCTGAAGGCCAGGAGGACAGTGCCCACGACCGCCGCGCGCTTGCCATAGGTGGCCCTGGCGAAGCAATAGAACACGGGTACAGTAGCCACTCCCAGGCTGGCCATGGAGGCCCGCAGGACAGTCACGTCGTCGGGGAGAAAACGGAAAAACAGGGCCGCCCAGTAGAAAGGGCCCGTGGGTTGGCCCCATCCCACAGAGGTCCAGATCCCAATCCACCCTTCCGAAAGGATGCGCTGGGCCTCCAGGCCCATCCATGCCTCGTCACCCTGGAGTCCCGGCGGGTACTCCGCCAGGCTGAGGAGACGCAGCAGGGATGCCACCAGTGTAATGCCCGTAACAAACAGGGCTTCCCATGTCACGAATAGCCCGCTCGCTGCTGCCCTGCTCACGTCACCTCCTGCTAATGTCCTGAATCAGAGATTCGTTCCATTTATGGATTGGCATGGACTTGTCATGCTGAACCCTTCGGCTTCGCTCAGGATAAACTCCGTGAAGCATCTGGGGCGGCGGGAGACCCCCCAGATTCTTCGCTGCGCTCAGAATGACTGTTGTAACGTTCTTTGGATTCACCACATTGGCAGGGTGCTTCTAACGCTTCGTTACCTGGTCCGACCTAACTGACCCCCTTCCCGCACGGGAGGGGGGGAACATACACTTGAATCAGTGGGATGCGGCTTCGCCGCATCCCACTGATTCATCCCGCCATCGTCCCCTTCTCCGTGTCGGAAAGAGCCCGTCCTTGAGTAAGCCGAAGCCCTGAGCGAAGCGAATGGGGAAGCGAAGGAGGGACTACGGGGGGAGAGGTCGTCCCCTATTATCAAGGCAGGGCCCGCCCATTCATCGCCCAAGCACCGAGAGGACTCCCTGTGCCAGACAGAGAGCGGCCCGCCGTCGGCGGGCCGCTCTCAGTCTGGCTGGCGGTCTCGGGGCAAGATAACCTCGGATTATACCATGACCACCGACAG
>JACQUH010000323.1 GCA_016210375.1 Chloroflexota bacterium | reverse complement strand
GTCCGGGTGGAGATCCAGGACGCCGACGGCCGCCCGATCCCTGGCTACGCTCTGGAGGAAGGGTCAGAGCTCTACGGCGACGAGATAGAGGGCGTCGTCCCCTGGCGGGACGGCCCTGACGTGAGCGCCTTAGCCGGCCGCCCGGTCCGGCTCCGGTTCGCCCTGAAGGACGCCGACCTGTACGCCCTGCGGTTCCGGCCGTGAGGGAGTTGTCCCTTTCACTATCTCACCATCCATACAACCTTTCACCGCAGAGACGCAGAGAGCGCAGAGGAATCCAAAATGATTTGGGTGTGGCTATTTTTCCTCAACGGAGTTAACCGCCCGCCAGTATCCTGGAGGATAGAGCCGGGCATGTTCTTGCTGGAGATGAAACGCCCAATACTCTTCAAAGTCCTTGCTGAGATAAGTGGCTCGCAGCTTGAGGATGGCTTCAGCCATCTCGGCTGTCCAGCGCATCCCCGACCGCTCCATGCGGTCCTTGACCAAATTCTTACAGGCCCCCTCCACCACACCGGTGGCGATGGGCCACCCCTTCTGGAGATACTTCTGATCCTGCATATGCGCCCGATTCCGATAGAAATAGGCCGCGGCGGTCTCCACGACCTTTCTCCGGGAGGCGGTCAGTTTCCGTTTGGTGGCGCTCTGGCGCATCCCTTTGACCACTTGGCTGACCTCTCCTCGCAGGATACGCAGGGCGCGTTCTCTGACCCAGGCGTGGGCCTGGGGGCTGCCTTCCTCGTGGAAGGCATAGGCAGCCTGCCAGAGCTTGGACAGGGCGTGCTGGAAGTCCAGCACCAGGCAGATGCCGGGGAGACGGGCCCGCACCGTCTTTTGCAGGGCCCGCTCGCCGTCGGTGAGCACCACCCAATCCTTCTTCCCTTGCGGGTCCCGGCGCTCCAGTTCCTGGGCCATCTCCTCGATGACCCCTGCTTTGCCCTTCCGCAGGCTGGCCCAGACCCGCTTATATTCCGGGCGCCCGGGCGGGGGGGAGGTCTCCCCCTCCGTTTTCCCCCGCCTTTGCTCCAAGTCAAAGAGGTTCTCGATCACTTCCTCGGGGGAGCGAATCCGGGGCCGCTGGGGGTAGACCGTGGCCACCACCCCCATCCTCTTCTGGTTGGCCTTTTGGCCTTTCCCCCGCCGGACGACGCGCGAGGCCGGCTGGACCTTGACCATCGGGATGCCCTTCCCATCCACCGAACCGACCAGGATCGGCCCCGTCTGGGCCTCGGGTGGGGGCCTGCGCCCCTGGTAGAAGGCCTCAAAGTCGCAGGCGGCTTCTTGGACCCCCTGTTGGGCGCTGCGCTTGGGCACCCTCACCCCCGTGGCTTCCTCCACCCGCTCGACGGCCTCCTGGAAGGGGCCCTGCACCGCCGCCTTCACCAGTCGCCGTTGCAGTTCGGAGGAGAACGACCGGTGGGGCAAGTGCAGCTGCTCATCCAACGGATGGACGGTCACTGCCCGGGGATGGCAATAGCCCAGCCGATCCACCCTGATCTGTCCAAAGATCGTCTGGGGATGCCGGGGATCCAGTCGCCGATGGCGATGACACACCGGCTCATCCTGAGGCCCCCCCGCCTGCACCTGGAGAGCAGGCCCCACCTCGCCCCAGCCCCGGTGGGCCACATGGGCCTCCAACAAGAGGCGGGGAACCTCTCGCCCCCGGCTTTCTTGCTCCCGTTCCACTTCGTGCAGAGGGAGGTGTCGGGCTTCCTCGCTCAAAAGCCAGGCCTCCAGAGCTTGAAACGTCTGCCGGGCTCGCGCCAGACTCCAGGACTCTACCGACGGGGGCAATCCTTGGACCGGTCCGCCCGGCAGGCAGGTCGCTTCCGCTGTCAGGGTCATTGCAGGCTCCTTTCTCTCAAATGCCCAAGATATGAGGACGGTTCCTTCATATCTTACGAAAAAAGAGCCCCTGAGAACAGAAGTTTTTGTCTATATCCTTGTTAAATCATTCAAATCCCCATCTATCAAAAATAGCCACACCCCAAAGATATGGACGTATGGATCGAGATGAGCCCAGAAAACGCGGCGAATGTGGTCAAGGCGCTGGAGCAATTCGGTTTCGGCCCCCTGGGGTTGAAAG
>JACQUH010000038.1 GCA_016210375.1 Chloroflexota bacterium | reverse complement strand
ATCGCCGGCCGCGCACAGAAGCAGGGCCTCAAGCGGCAGCGGCAGGTCGCCCCGCCGGAGACGGCTGCGTTACCGTGGACCCCGGGCGACGAGGAGCGGCTTCGACTGCTGTACGAGAGCCGGGTGCCGATGCCGGACATCGCGGCGGCCCTGGGGCGTAGCGTCCACGCCGTGCAGGTGAAGGCGTCCACCCGGAGGCTCACCAGGCCCAGGCCGCAGCCCCCAGAGGTGACGTGGAGCCTGCAGAGCCTCAACCCCTCGCAGGTCACGTCTCCAGGCTCTGCTGGTAGAGGTCGCGGGCCTCCTCCGGGCGGCCCTGGGCCTGGGCCAGGATGCCCAACTGGTGGAGGGACTGGGCGATGCCCTGCTGGTTGCCCAGGCGCTTTTCTATGTCCAGGCTCTGGTGGTAGAGGTCCCGGGCCTCCTCCGGGCGGCCCTGGTCCTGGGCCAACATGCCCAGCTGGTGCAGGCTCTGGGCGATGCCCTGCTGGTCGCCCAGGCGCTTCTCTATGGCCAGGCTCTGCCCGTAGAGGTCCCGGGCCTCCTCGGGGCGGCCCTGGTGCTGGAGGGCCATGGCGAGGGTGTGCGAGAGAGATGCCAATCGCCTCTCGTCACCCAGGGCCTTCGCCGCTGCAACTGCATTTTCCCCCCAAGAGACGCGCTGGTCCCAGTAGCCGCGCACGTCCATGAACTGGGCCAGAGCGTTGATAATGTCCAGGAGGTGGGGAGAAGCATCGGCAAGTATGGAATTGCTTTGCCACCAGGTCACAAGGGCGGAAAGGGTGACAAACTCCCTGTCCAGGGCTTGGAGAACCGGCAGGGCGGAGCCGGTGTGCTGGGCGGTAAACCCGGCGTAGAAGGCGGCCAAGCGCAGTTTCAGGGCGTTGGCGTTTTCCAGCTTGCCCCTGGCGTACTCTTTGAGCAGTGGATGGAGGCTGAAGCGGCCCGTGGCCTGGTCGCGGCGGAGCAGGGAGACGCCGACGAGATTCCCCAGTTGCAGGCCGATGTCTTCGTCAAAGAGGGACTGGATGGCCTCAGGGGAGAAGTTGGGGCCGGCGAAGACACCCAGGGCTGCAAGGAGGGGCTTTTCCTTGTCGGAGAGGAAGATGTAGGAGAGGTCAAAGGCGGCCCACACGGGGCCTAACGCCTGCCCAGGGCGGATCCTGAGCAGGCGGGAAAGCTCGGCTGCGCCGACCTTGGGCAAAAGAGGGGCCGCTACGGTGATGGCCAGGGGGTTGTTCTGGAGCAAGACCAGGATGTCGTCTACGGCCTGGCGCTCCTCCCTCCGTGGTGCGCGCCCTGCGTGGCGGGCAAAGAGGCGGAAGGCGGCGTCCGGGTTGAGCGGCTTTAGCTCCAGGGTAGGTATGCCGGGGATGGCGTCGCGGCTGGTGGCCAGGAGGGGGCCGTCCATGACGAGGCGGCGGAAGGCGGCCACGGCGTCCACGGCGGCGGGGCCGTCGGCGTTGTTGAAAGCGATGAGGGGCGGCGGGCTGCCCAGGTTTTCCAAGAGGATGGGGATTTTCTGGTCCACGTCGTCGGTTTGCAGGACGGCCTGGGCCCCGAGGCTGCGGGCCACGTCGTCGCAGAGGGTCACCAGGGAGATGTTGGCGCGGCCCTCAAGGTTTACGTAGTGCTGGCGGCCCTGGTAGGCCTGCTGTACGCTGGGGGAGCGCAGGGACTGGATGGCAAGCTCGGTCTTGCCGATGCCCGGCTCGCCGTGGATGAGGAGGGAGCGGCGCGACAGGAGGGCAGCGACCACATCGGCCAGTTCGGCGGTGCGGCCAACGAAGTCCTCTGGTCCATGCAGGGGAACGCCGGTGTCGTCTTGCTGTTTGATTGGGGGTGGGATTGGCCGCTTGCGCCGCAAGAGGAATACGAGAACGGCGATAGCGAGGAGGAGTGTGGAAACAACGAGAATGAAGACGAACCATTGGAAGCCGAGTAGTTTCGTAGCCCATCCGATTGCAGCAACAATATAGGCAGCGACGACACTCGCTACGATGGCCCGTGGAGTGCCCAGATTAGGTCGTAGGGTGTTCCAGAATCTGTTCATCGCGGGCACATCATAGCACAAAATGCGGGTTAAGCTGGCCCTGGCTGTGAGGGTATCCGTAGGGGCGACGCATGCGTCGCCCCTACTCCCTGGCGAAGGTCACCTCCAGCGCCTGCCGCGTCTCCGGCGTCACCCGCGCCCAGTGGGCGATGCGGCAGCCCACCACCCAGGCGATGCCCTTCTCCGAGACCAGCAGGGGCGTGCCATCCCGCTCGTGCTGCGGGATGCGGGCGTCTATCATGAACTCCTTGAGCTTCTTGACGCCGGGCATACCCAGGGGATGGAACCGGTCGCCGGGCAGGCGGGCGCGCACGGCAAGGGCTTCGCCCAGGGCCTGGGCGTCCAGGTGGGCCTGGCAGGGGTCGCGTCCCCAGCTAGCCCTGGGGGGCAGCTCGCCAGGCCCGAGAAGGCGGCACCCGATGCGCCACCCCGGGATGCTGACTTCCCCAGACATTGGGACGGCCACCGCTTTCAGGGCGGGCCCCGTCGGGGCAAGGGGCCCACGGGACAGGAACAGCCACCCATAGGAGGTGATGAAGCGCAGGCCATGGCCCAGGGAGACCGCTCGCCCCGCGCCGCCGGCAGCCAGCCGCACCATGGCCTCAACCTGGCCGAAGGTCAGGTCCGCGGCCTCCCCCGCCAGCTCGGCGTAGGCCCGCTGCAGCAGGTGGGCCTGGAGCGACGGGTGCAGCGCCAGGAAAGCGTCCCGCTGGAGGCGCAGGCCCGAGGACGCTGGCGAAGCGATCCTCGGCCAGGCGCCGGCCACGCCGCTCTCCAGGTACACCAGGTCCCGGGCGGCGGAGTCGGCCAGCCGGCGCAGGGACTCGCCCACCTCCGGGTTGAGCTTCCGCAGCATGGGCATAACGGTACGACGCAGGCGGTTGCGCGCGAACCGCTCCTCGGCGTTGGAGGAGTCGCGCCTGGGGGCTAACCCCAGGCCAGCACAGTAGGCCTCTGTCTCCTGCCGAGCCACTTCCAGGAGGGGACGCACCAGGGCCACCTGCTGCCGGCCGTCGCGGCTGCGCCACCGGGAAAGGGGCAACATGCCCCGCAGCCCGCGCAGGCCGGCGCCGCGCAGAAGGTGCAACAGCACCGTCTCCGCCTGGTCATCGGCGGTGTGGCCGGTGGCCACAGCCGAGGCCCCCGTCTGGTGGGCTACCTGGGCCAGGAACGTGTACCGGGCCTCGCGCGCGGCGGCTTCCAGAGAGAGCTTCAGCTCCGCCCGCAAGGCAGGGACATCGGCCCTCTGGAGGCTCAGAGGCACCCCAAGGCGGTTGCATACCTCTGCCACAAAGCGGGCGTCGTCTTCTCCTTCCCCGCCTCGCAGGCCGTGGTCCAGGTGGGCGGCGTGCAGGCGAAGGGCGTGCTGTTGCGCCAGTTCGTGCAGCAGGTGCAGCAGGGCAAGGGAGTCTGGCCCGCCGGAGACGGCAACCACAATGGCCTGGCCCGGGGGATGCAGGAGGCCTGCCGCCGCCAGGGTGCTCTCTACACGCGGGAGGAGAGGGTGCTGGGGCATGATGCCGCCCCCTTTTGGTCGTTGTAAGAATACGTTGCCAGTGAGATCCGACCTCTCTCCCTGTGGTCCCCCCCTCCGTTGCGGAGAGGGGGATGGCATTGTTGCAAGTATCTGGGCACGGCTCTGCCGTGCCCAGATACTTGCATGTACCGTTTCCCCCTTCCCGTGTGGGAAGGGGGTCAGGGGGTCAGGTCTGTGGTCGCGAAGAATGAACTCGCCTCGGTTCGCCTGGCTAGCGAAGCGTAAGAAACACCGCGCCAGTCGTTCTTGCCCCGTGCCCTCTACGTCCTGAGTCCCCCGGTTGTTGCGCCGACCTCAGCCAGATGGAAGGTGCTGTTGAGCAGCACCAGGCGGTCCCGCTGGGGCGAAAAGTCCAGGGCGGAGAGGGAGCCGAGATCCACTCGTAAGCGATGGAAGCCAGCCAGGGGCAGTCCCAGGGCCTTGCATACCAGGGCGCACAGGGTGAAGTTGTGGGACACCGCCACCACGTTCTCCTCGGGGTGGCGGCGCACGATGTCCTCCACAGCCTTCCAGGCCCGCTCCTGCACCTCAGCCAGAGACTCGCCCCCGGGAAGGTGGGCTGCGCCTGCATCCTGCCTCCACTGGGCCATAAACTCCGGATACTGGGCCCGCATCTCTTGCGAAGTGAGGCCGTCCAGCTCCCCGGTATCCATCTCCGACAGCCCTTCCTCCAGGTGGACGCTCAGGCCCAGCCGTCCACCGATGATTGTGGAGGTCTCCACCGCCCGGTTCAGCGGGCTGCTGTACAGGGCAGCGATGCCCTCCTGGGCGAGCGCCTCAGCCGCAGCCATCGCCTGCCGGACACCCAGCTCCGTCAGGCCCGTTGGGCTCCGGCCCTGGACCAGGTGGTCGCGGTTGTACTGGGTCTCACCGTGGCGGACCAGGTACAGCTTCATGGCGGCTGGGAACCGTCAGTGGCGGCCTTGGTCACCTTGAGCTGCTCTATCTTCACGCCCTTCATGGCTGTCACCTCCAGGACGTGCCCCTTGTGGAGCAAGCGGTCCCCTTCTTTGGGGATACGCCCCATGCGGCTGAGGAGGAAACCGGCCACAGTCTCGTATTCTCCGTGAGGGATGCCCAGGTCCATGTAGTCGTTGGCGTCGCTCACACGCATGTTGCCTTCCACCTGGAAGGTGTTCTCGTCAATGGCCTTGTAGTCCTCCTCCATGTTCATGCCCTCCTCCCCCACTCGTCCTACCACCTCCTCCACCATCTGCTTGAGGGTGGCCAGGCCTGCCACGCCGCCGAACTCATCGGCCACCATCACCATCTGATAGCCCGTGCCGCGCAGCTCCCGGAACAGCTCCGCCACCCGCTTAGTATCCGGGACGAAGTACGCGGGGCGCAGAAGCCTGGTTACGTCGTCCTTGGGGGAGAGGGCGCCTACTGCTAGGGCATGGAGTACCTCCTTGGTGGAGAGGGTGCCCAGCACATTGTCCAGGTTGCCCTCGTAGATGGGGAACCGGGTATGGGCGTGGTGAGTGTAAAGCAGAAAGAACTCCTCCAGAGTAGCGCCCTTCTCCACAGCCACAATCTCTGTGCGAGGGGTCATCATCTCCCGGACCTCCCGGTCGCCGAACTCAAAGACACGCTCCAGCATCTGGGCCTCCTGGGGCTCCACGCCGCCCTCCTCCTTGCCCGTATCAATGAGGGCGCGGATCTCCTCTTCGGCCACCATCTTCGCCCCCGAGACGCCGAAGAGACGCACCAGGCCCCGGGCAATGTGCTCCAGCGCCCAGACAAAGGGCAATAGCAAGGACTCGGCGACCTTCAGCGGTCCGACAAAAAAGATGGCCAGGCGCTCGGAGTGGTGAGTGGCAATGGTCTTGGGGATGATCTCGCCAAAGACCAGGAGGATGATGGTGACCACCACCGTTGCTGCGACGATGGCGATGGCCTCATCCGGCCCCAAAATGGAGATGGCAATCGCCGTGCCGATGGCCGCAGCGGTGGTGTTGACAAGGTTGTTTCCGGTAAGGACCGTAGGCAGGAGGCGCTCTGGGTGGGCGATGACGTCGGCCACCCTTTGCGCTCCCTTTACCCCACTCCTGACCAGGAAGGCCAATCTGCTGCGCTGGACGGAGAGGAAGGCCGCCTCAGCAGCGGAAAAGAAGGCGGAGAGGATGAGGACGATGACAAAGACAACGACGAGCCACGAATTACCCTCGCCCACGGGGACCCACCTCCTTCTCCGGAGCGGCGTTGGGGCCACCAGGGTTACGAAGGAAAGAGGGCCGGCGGGTTCGGAACTCCCGTACGGGCCGGGAGCGGGCGGCCTCTCCAAAACAGAAAGACCCCATCCGGTAGACCAGAGGGGATCTTTCTGTGTACATGGGCTGCTGTGAAGGAAGAGGCCTGAAGGTCTTGGACTGCGCTCTCCTATTCTTCCTACCAAGGACTATACCATCTGGTCAGAGAGGTGTCAAAAAAGGCTTATGGCCTGTGGGAACGGTTCAACAGATGAGCACACCGCGCAGGCTACGGCGAAACGCCGGGACTCAAGGACTACGTCGCCAATTCTCTGGCAGGGTGCTGAAAAACCCCTCCGACCATCCCCCTGGCCCCCTTCTTAGTCAGGAAGGGGGGAATTTGTAGCTGCGGGACACCCTCAAACTCCCGGCAAAGGGGCAAAGCCCCCTTGCACTGCCCTTTTTCTGCAGCCTGCTAGGAAGAGAAGCCAGTTCCCGTATCGCCTCCTCGAAGGACAAGGGGTGAAGCGATAGTTGGTGACTATCTGGGCGTTCCGCTTTCATCGCTGTACCGTACCTGCCAAAGTGAAAACGATTGGATCATTGGTGATTTGGGTGGGCACCGGATTCTTAGGAATCTCGGCGGAAGGGTCAAACCAATCGTATACCCAGGCCCTAATAGGTGCCTTCAAGGGAAGCATTCTGCCAGAGGCAAAGGATTCCAGCCTCTTCGTAGTTTCTTGATTGAAAGCTGTGTGCCCGCAGTCTGGGCATACGTAGGAGGGCACGTTCGTAACAACGTAAACGGTATTGCTCTTGACCACCGTGAAGGTGGATTGCCCTGCCTCCAAATCCTGTCCGCAACACGGGCATTTCATGGCTCATCCCCTCTCTTGTGGCGTTTTCCATCTGGGAGGAAGCGGCTTATAAACCGTGATAACCTCCGCATGAGGATATGTTACCAGAACATGTAGGCTATTACTCTCATTGTCTCGGCCCCAAATAAGGCAATGCGCCGATGGCAGACCTACCTGTGGGTAGTTTCGTATTACCTCTGCCATCGGTGCGTTCAATGCCGCCTCCACATCTTCAGAGCTTATGCCCCTTTCTAGCATACGGCGCAACGCATGTGAATCATAGTAAAGAGCATCGCTATGTTTGGCCCGCTGAATTAGGGGGATAGGATTCTCTAACATGGGCTAGAAACTCGGCAATTCATCAAGGAAGAGGCTGCCAAAAATGCTCCCAATCTTCTGGGGCTATCTTGAGGCTACTGAGCAATTGGACGGGAATGGGGATTTGTACCCCAAACTGTTGTTCCGTCTGCCGCACTTGCCTGGTCATGAGAAAGGCCATCAACTTAAAGTGCTCCCAACTCATTCTTATTGACCCGACATCATCCATAGGAGGATTTGACCCGGGTGCAACAGGTTTAGCGCCGCTCTTCGTGAAGGTTATCGTAACACCATAGGGGCCGCCGGCAAGGGTGTACCCATCTGAGTAGACATCAAACGGCTCAGCCATAGCACCCTCCTTCGGAACAATGGATGTGCTAGTGTACCACGTGTTGGCCTTCATGGTGTGTCATCTGTCCAATTGCCAAAGAGGCTTATGGCGGGAGGGAATAATGAGGCCTACGGCCCGGCGTCCGTTGCCTGGCTGGAGCGTCCGCCTGCCGGCACGTACAGGGAGCGGGCCCGCACCGCGTTGCGCTGCCCCAGGCGGCGCAGCGCCTCCAGGAAGGCGGCCAGTCGCTCCTGGCCCCAGGTCACGTATTGCCGCCATACCTCCTCGCCTCCCACGTTGATACGGTTGATGGCGAAGTTTGCCCACTCTAAGGCGGCGTAGGCCCCGGCCCCCGTGGCCACCACGTCCTCCACCTCCACGGGCAGCGTAGAGGTGGTGGCATTCAGGGTATGCAGGGCGCCGTAGTAGATGTTGACGTTCTCGGCGCCTCCCGGCGGCGAGTCCACCAGAAGGGTCAACGTGCCGGCCCACGTGCTGAAGCGTACGTAGGTAGGCGGGTACTGGCCGGTGGGGTACTCCACCGCCTCCACGGACACCAGGTCGGTGATGGTGGCCAGGCTCAGGTCGCGGCTGCCCGCGCTCGTGGTCAGGGTTGCCTTGCGCTCCCGCAGGCTGGCAACGCTGGCCTCGGCCGCCGACCGCTGGATATGGCGGTCAATCTCGTCGTCGGTCCACCGGTAGTTGGGGGCGCTCTCATCGTGCAGCTCTCTCCGCACTCTAGCCCGCATGGTTGCCAGGTCCATGGCTACTCTCCTCTCTTGGGGGCGAGGCCCGCCTGGCCAGGCGCCGCTGGCTCAGGCTGTGTGATCGTTATCTCCCCGGTCTGGATATTCAGGCTGGCGCTCTGGGCCAGCAGGCTGTAGCGTTGCTCCAGCTCCAGGGCCAACTCCTGGACCTGGTGCTGGGCCATCTGCGCCCGCAGCCAGGTGCGCTGGGCATGGAGGTGCGCGGCGCGCAGCCGGTAGAGGTCACGGGGCTTCAGGTGCATGAAATACCTCCTTGGCTTCCTGCGCTATGCCCGAATGCCGGAGCATAACGCACAAGGCATTCGGCAGGAGGCACAGAGCAGAGGGGAACTAGGCAAGATACGTGGTCTGTGCGCTCTGGACCAGGGTATCGTACAGGTCCTGGACGGCGTCCCGCTGCGTCGGGGAGAGCTCGGTCCACAGGTCGTACTCCTCCCTTACATGGCTTTCGCCGTAGGCGACATTCAGAGTGGCCCACAGTCCGTCAACGACCCCGGCCTGGTCCCTCTGCACCTGGATGCTTTCCAGGTTGATGCTGGTGGCCGTGATGCTCTTTGGCATTTGTGTCCTCCTTGATCTTGGCGCTTCTTGCTGAAGCAGCCGTTTGCTGTCCACGCCTCTGAGAGGTCCATTTGAGGCAGCCCCCCCGTGCGGAGCAAGCCACAAGCCACTCCGACGGGGACGAGGATGGAATCACCAGCTCGCCAGGGTGCGCCAGGCGCCATCGGCGTACATGCGGACGGCGTTGTCGTACGTGTTGATGTAGACCATGCCCTCCTTGGCAGTGGGATCTCCGGTCGTGGACTTAGAAGAGCGCAGGACCAGGAAGGCGTTGTCTACGTTCTTTGGCTCTAGCACCAGGTCAAAGTTATTGTTGCTGCTGAGCACTACCTCGGGATCGCCGCCGGCAACGCCGCTTACATCAAGGCGGCTATTCCCCGCGGCATCGGCCAACCTCAGGCCCACAGCGCCGTCCGCCCGGCGCACCTCCAGCTTGTCCGTGGGGGTCATAAGCACTTTGCTGGCGGGGTTTAGCACCAGGTCACCCGTCGTGGTGCTGAGGGTGGACGCCTGCTGGAAGGCCAGGTTGCCCGTCATGCCAAAGGCAGGCATGGTCAGCCCTGATCCGGCTCCCACGGTGCCCTGGATAACCGGGCTGGTCAGTGTCTTTCCGGTCAGTGTCTGGGTTGCCGCCAGGAAGGCAAAGCTATCGTTGCCGCCAGGATCGGGGATGGTCACGGTGCGGGGCGCCGCCGGATTGGCTGGTGTGATGGTAACGTCGTTGGCCAGGTCAAAGAGCAGGCTGCCGACGATAGAGACACTTCCGCCATCGGGCAGGAACAGCTTGGATGCGCCGCCGTCTTGAAAGTCAAAAACGCGGCCAGCCCCCTGCTGGTTGACCTTCAGTCCAGGCGTGCCATCCGCAGCGGTGACCTCCCGCACCCACCCCTGGCCATCAGCCCCCTGGATGGGGATAAAAGGTTCTCCTGTAAGCCGTAGTGGCATGGAAACCTCCTTTCTGGTGGGCAATCTGGCAAGGAGGCAAACGGGCAAGCTGTTGGCCTGTCATGTTGCCTATTTGCCCTTATGCCCGTATGTCTGTATGCCCATTTGCCCGTTTGCCCGACTACGACAGCACGTAGTCGGCGCCGAGGCTGAAGGAAGTGCCGGAGAATGCGGTCACCTTCAGGAAGACGACGGCGCCCCGGGCCTCCACGCTGAGGGAATGCTGGCCAGTGGCGGTAAACAGCCGGGATGCCCCTGCGAACCACAGGGACTGGCGTGGATTCCAGAAGAGGGCCGCCACCGCCAGGCTGGTGAACCCTGTGCCCGCGATGGTAATGTCAAAGCGGCAGTCCTGGAAGCCGGCGCAGTCCACCGCGCCGCTGGTATCCTCCGGGTCGCTAGCGTCCACGGCGGTGACGCCGGAGCGGTGCACTGCCGGCGCCAGCGGGCTGTAGGCCGGTCCCATGGGTACGCCGTTCTGGTCCAATCGTACGTTTGGCATAGTGTGCTCCTTTTCCTCCCCCCTGTGGTCCCCGTCCCCTGAAGAGGGAGGGAGACGCTCCAGTCGGTGAAGATTCTTGTTGCGGCTACGCCGCAACAAGAATCTTCACTTCATCCTCGTTCCCCTTTCCTTGAGGGAAGGGGCCAGGGGCTAGGTCAGCTACTCTCTCACCCCCGTCAGTTTTGCCACCTTCAGCGAGTTGAAGAGGGCAACCGAGACGTACCATTTGACCCGGGTGCGGGTGGCGTCCTTGGTCTCCAGGCTACCCACTCGCTCCACCTGGAGGCCGCCGGGGGAGGTGAGGCCCACGAGCCCGCCTTCACCGAGTTGCACGGCATAGATGGTGGAGCAATCGGCGCTGCTGCCCACCGTCTTGGCGTCTGAGACGTAGTCGTTGACGCCGATGGGGATGCCGTCGTAGAACTGGGTCATCATGCCGAAGTCGTTGCGGTCCGTCTCCAGCAGGCCGGACCCGGTGGCGCGGGAGAGGCTGCCCAGCTTGCGGCGGGAGCGGCGGCTCATGAGGAGCAGGTGCGGCTTGCCGCCCTTGACCTTGTCGACGAGCTCGTCCAGCTTCTCCAGGGTGAGCGTGCCGCCGTTGGTCCCCATCGACGCCGTCTGGCCCGAGGTGGTCAGCTTGCTGATGCCGTCGAAGCTCTTGGTGTCGACCGCCGTGTCGCCGTTGATGAAGGT
>JACQUH010000322.1 GCA_016210375.1 Chloroflexota bacterium | reverse complement strand
TGGACCAGGGCGATGCGCACGGAACGGTTGGGGTCATACTCCACCGTCGTGATCTTGCCGGGCACCCCAGGGTTGTCCCGCTTGAAGTCAATGATGCGATAGAACCGCTTGGAGCCGCCGCCCCGGTGGCGGGTGGTGATCTTGCCGCGGAAATTCCTCCCACCAGTGCGACCCTTGGCGACAACCAGTGACCGCTCTGGGTGGTCGCGGGTGATCTCCTCAAAGCTGGGGAGAACAGAGCCACGTCGGGAGGGCGTGGTAGGCGTAAAGCTCTTCAGTGGCATGGCCTATGCCCCCTCAAAAATCTGGATGCGGTCCCCGGGCTGAAGGGTGACAATAGCCTTCCTCACGTCGGGAGTACGCACGACCCGGCGGCCAAACCGCTTCAGCTTGCCCCGGGTCTTCAGGATGTTGACGTCCATCACCTTGACGTTGTAGGCCCGCTGGATGGCCTCCTTCACCAGGATCTTGTTGGCTCTGGGGGTGATCTCAAAGACGTACTTGTCCTTCTCCTGGAGAAGGGTGCTTTTCTCTGTGACCACCGGCCGCACCAGCACGCTCAGGACCTGCATGGCTAAGCCTCCCCTTCGCTGCCGGCATCGCCGCTCTTGCCAGGGGCCTTGGCCCACAGGGACTCCGCTATCCGCACGGCGTCCACCGTCATCACCAGGCGGTCGTGGTTCACCAGGTCGCCCACGCTGATGTCTCCCGCGGGGAGCGTCTTCACCCGTTGCAGGTTGCGGGCGGAGAGGACAACGTTGTCGTTCTTCTGGGGCGTCACCACCAGGACGCTGGTGGAAACGTTTAGAGCCTGGAGGATATCCTTCATATCACTGGTCTTGGGCGCAGCCAGGTCCAGGGTCTGAAGGATAGTGATGCGGTCCCCCTGGGCTTTGTCGGAGAAGAGGCAGCGGATGGCCAGGCGGCGCATCTTCTTGGGCATGCGCTGGTGGTAGCTGCGGGGATGAGGGCCGAAGACGACGCCGCCGTGCCGCCACTGGGGAGAGCGAATGGATCCCTGGCGGGACTTGCCGGAGTGCTTCTGCGGGCGCGGCTTGATGCCGCCTCCCGACACCATGGCTCGGGTCTTGGTGTTGGAGGTACCCTGGCGGGCGTTGGCCAACTGGCGCACCAGGGCCTGGTGCACCACGCTGGTGCGCATGGGCACGCCGAAGAGGAGGTCGCTGACCTCCAGGGCGCCTACGGCGTTGCCCTTGGTATCGTAGATGGGGAGCTGCACGGTTAGCCTTCCCTCCCCAGGGTCTTCTTGGCGTGACAGACCATGACCACCCCGTTGTTCGCGCCCGGGACAGCGCCTCCCAGGAGCAGCAGGTTTCGCTCCGGGTCCACGCGTACCACCTTGATGTTGCGCACCGTCACCCGCTCTACTCCGTAATGGCCCGCCATACGCAGGCCCTTGATGATCTTGCCCGGCGAGGTGCCCGACCCGATGGCCCCGGGGGCCCGGTGCCGGTCCGACTGGCCGTGGGTCTTGGGCCCGCCGGCGAAGCCGTGGCGCTTGACCACACCGGCGAAGCCGCGCCCCTTGGTGGTGCCCGTCACATCCACAAGATCCCCCGCCTTGAAGAGGCTGGCGTCCACCTTCTGGCCCACCTGCACCTCACCGATGTCCCGTACGGGGAACTCCCGCAGGAATGTAAACCGGGAGCCGACCCGCCTCAGATGGCCGGCCTCGGGCTTGTTAAGCAGCTTCGCATCACCAAAGCCAAGCTGCACAGCCTCATAGCCATCGTTGGCCACCGTCTTCACCTGGGTTATGGTGCACGGCCCAGCCAGGAGGACCGTAACGGGCTCCAGAGTGCCGTTATCCAGGAATACCTGGCTCATACCGAGCTTCTTGCCAATGATGCCTATGGTCATCGTTGCTACCCAATTCAAAAATGGTTTCAGACGTTTGCCAGCCTGAAGGATCTCAGAGTCGCCGGACCAACCGAGCAATCTCCTACCAGGGTGGTTCTCTGCTTCGTTTGTCTGCGGCTCCTTGCTAAGGAAGGCCGCCAGCGGGCCTCATTCTTGTTGTCTGGACACCTTGTTGAAAAAAGGCGCCTCTATAGCTTAATGGATATGTCAACACCCGCAGGCATGTTCAGGCGGGTCAGGGCGTCCACGGTCTTGGAGGTAGGGTTCAGGATGTCTATGACCCGCTTGTGGGTGCGGATCTCAAAGTGCTCCCGGGAGTTCTTGTCCACGTGAGGGGAGCGCGTAACGCAGAAGCGCTTAATGCTGGTGGGCATGGGTATGGGGCCGGCCACCTGGGCGCCGGCGCGCTCCGCCGTCTCCACTATGTGGTCTGCGGACTGGTCCAGCACGCGGTGGTCAAAGGCCTTGAGCACCACCCGGATGCGCTGTCGGTGTGCCTGGGAACCCGATTGAGTTGTCATCTTCTGTCCTGGCTCTTTTCCTCTCACGCTGGTGAGGTTTCTAGGAAAGCTTCGGCCTCACTGTCGCCCTCTCTCAAGGGGAAAGAGGTTTGTCGTAGCTGCTATCGCTTGAGCAACTCCTGGACGATCTGCTGAGGCGCCTCGGCATAGTGGCTGAACTCCATGGAGTGGCTGGCCCGGCCCTGCGTCAGGGAGCGCAGGTCTGTAGCATAGCCGAACATCTCCGACAGGGGCACCTGAGCCGAGATGACCTGGGTGTCTCCCTGGCCCTCCAGGTTGCGAATCTGGGCGCGGCGGCTGTTCAGGTTGCCCATGATCTCCCCCAGGAACTCGCCGGGGGTGATGATTTCCACTCCCATGATGGGTTCCAGGAGGACGGGCCTGGCGCGGCGCATGGCCTCTTTCACGCCCATGGAACCGGCCATGCGGAAGGCCATCTCCGAGGAGTCCACCTCGTGATAGCTGCCGTCCGTCAGGGTGACCTTGAGGTCAATGACGGGGTAGCCGCCGACCACGCCGTTAGCTAGGGCGCCCTTGACGCCGGCCTCCACCGCAGAGATGTACTCCCTGGGGATGATGCCGCCCGTGATCTTACTCTCAAAGACGAAGCCCTTGCCCCGCTCCAGAGGTTCAACTTCCAGCCATACATCCCCGTACTGGCCGTGGCCGCCGGTCTGGCGTATGAAGCGGCCTTCGGCCCGGGCGCGAGCGGTGATCGCCTCGCGGTAGGCCACCTTTGGCTTGCCCTGGTTGACCTGCAGGCCAAACTCCCGGCGCAGTCGCTCTATGAGCACTTCCAGGTGCAGCTCCCCCATACCGGAGACGATAGTCTGCCCCGTCTCGTCGTCAAAGTGCCGCACGAAGGTGGGGTCCTCCTCCGCTAGCTTATTCAGGCCTTCGCCCAGCTTCTCTTGGTCGGCTCGGCTCTTTGGCTCCACAGCAACGGAGATGACGGGGATGGGGAACTTGATGGACTCCAGGAGCAGCGGATGGCCCTCTTCGCACAGGGTGTCGCCGGTGAAGGTGTTCTTCAGGCCCACGGTGGCGCCGATATCGCCGGCTCCCAGCTCCTCCACGTCCTCCCGGCGGTTGGCCAACATGCGCATCATGCGGCCCATGCGCTCCTTCTGGCCCTTGCTGGCGTTGTACACGGTGATGCCGCTCTTAGCTACTCCAGAGTAAACGCGAAAGTACACGAGGCGGCCGGTATACGGGTCGGTGACTACCTTGAAGGCGAGGGCGGCAAAGGGGGCCTCTCCGCTGGGCTGCCTCAGCACCTCGGCGCCGGTTTTCACGTCCATGGCCCTGGTGGTCGGCATATCCAGGGGAGACGGGAGGTAGTGGGTAACGGCGTCCAGGAGGGGATGGATTCCCCAGTACTTCAGTGCGCTGCCGCAGAGCACGGGGACGATGAGGTTGCCGATGGTGGCCTTGCGCAGGGCGGTCCGCAGTTCCTCCGTGGAAATAGGTTGGCCCTCCAGGTACTTGATGATGAGGGCGTCGCTGGTCTCGGCAATCTTCTCCACCATGGCATTGCGGTAGCTGTGGGCCTCCGCCGCGTACTCCTGGGGGATGGCCTCCACTCGTGGCTCGTGGTCCTTGCTGCCGTTGTCGGAGAAGAGCAGGGCCCTTTCCTCCACCAAGTCAATGACGCCTCTGAAGGAGGCATCAGCGCCCATGGGGAGCTGAATAGGGACGGGGTTGGCCTTGAGGCGATGGTGGATCATATCCACCGTTCGGACGAAGTTGGCGCCCACCCTGTCCATCTTGTTGATAAAGCAGATCCGGGGCACGTGATATCGGTCCGCCTGACGCCAGACAGTCTCGGACTGGGGCTGCACGCCGGCCACGGCGTCAAAGACCACCACGCCGCCATCCAGCACCCGGAGGCTGCGCTCCACCTCAGCGGTGAAGTCCACGTGACCGGGTGTGTCTATAATGTTGATCTGGTGGTCTTTCCAGTAGGTGGTGGCGGCGGCAGCGGTGATGGTGATGCCCCG